>JAGBFZ010000408.1 GCA_018110855.1 Oscillospiraceae bacterium | reverse complement strand
ATTGATAAGACAGGTGTTATTACCGAGGGACTTGGCAACATATGGGAAATAGATACCGGCTCCATTGATGCCGATATTCTCGGAGTTAAGTGAAATATTATATGATAAATCAAATATCCCGAAGGGGCACCTAAAAAATGCTCCCTTCGGGATATTTTTATTCAAAAACAGTTTCGATCACCCTGTCAGACAATGCGGAGCTGTATCGCCATCTGTCAATATGAAAAACCTCGGGCGGGATGAAATATTCGGGAGGAGCAGGCGGCTCGTCAGAATCGAAAACGTCTACGATTATGAGCTTAACCTTCATTTTTTCGGGTATCAGAGCCTTTATGTAAACTCCAGCGTGCTGTCCCGCGCGAACTCCCTCCTTCGGCTCGGCAAGTCCCGCAAGATTGGGCGCAAGCTCCACAAAAATGCCGTAATCCTCCACCGAACGGACAATTCCCGATACCGTTTCACCGCAGGAAAATTTTGCCGCATTTTCGTCCCAACTGCCGAGAAGCTCCTTGTGAGTGAGCCAGATCCTGCTGCCGTTTATACCCTTGACAGCCGCTCTTATAAGCTGTCCAGAAGCAAATCTGTCCGCAGGGTGGGATATCCTTGATACAGACATGGCATCAATGGGAATAAGCGATGGCAGTCCGCAGCCGATATCCACAAACGCTCCGAATTGCTCAAGATGAGTGACTCTTGCAGGAATGATATCTCCCGTCCTGAGTCTGCTGATGTATCTTTCAAGACATTCCTCCTGCGCGGCTCTGCGAGATAGAGTTGCAAACACGCTGCCGTCCTTCATCTGTGCAGATAGTACCTTAAAGCATACGGGCTTGTTGACCCTTGTGATAAGAGCAATATCTCTTGTGGAGCCGTCCTCAATGCCCACCGCTCCTTCGCTTCTTGGAATGATCCCCCGTCCGCAGGGCAGCTCAACGATAAGATTATGGCTGCTGTCGCATACCGCAGCCCTTGCCTCAAGTATTGCTCCGCTCTCCGCCGCTGCTTCCAGTGACTCAAGGCTCTGAAGCTGAGCTTTGTTTTCGGGAGAATTTATAAGCGCACCCTCGGGATAATACTTTGTCATCTTTAAAACCTTCCTTTCCGATCTGCAGTTTTTACCACAGTTTAATTCTATGCGGAAGGAGACAAAGAAATAACCTCGGAAAGAGGCGGATTTTCTGAATATTCAGGCGCCTTCGGTCAATAATCATTTTATATTATAATGTTAATGAAGAGGGCGATGTATCTGGATAATACCAATGTTAGACTTCTGATCGCTGCGGGCTTTACGGCTCTTCTCGGAATATTTCTGCTGTGGCGGCTTCTTGTGATAAATTTAAACAGCGACAAATTTCTGAAATATGATATGTCTCTGCCTCGGGAAGTGACGGTAATAAGCTCCTACGGTGAGATATATGACCGAAACGGCAGACGGCTTGTAAACAGAAGTGAAAGCTATCTTGCTGTGATAGATCCCGATAATGCAGACAGAGATGAGCTTGAGGAGCATATAACCGACAGGGAAAAATATGAAGCCTGCATTGATGGGGACGCCCTGTTTCTCTGCGGAGTGGATACTCCCGAGCTTGAATGTGCGGCTGTGATACCTGTTGCTGAGCGTTACGGAAGTGACTGCCTCTGCGCTCACATTATCGGATATACAAGCGACGGACATGGTGTATGCGGTCTTGAAATGGCATATGACTCGGTCCTTCGGGAACCGAAAAGCTCTGTTACCCTGAGCTACAGCTCAGATGCACGAGGAGATCTTCTTGAGGGAAGCGGAGTGGGAATGAAGTGGGTATCGAGCTTTAAAACAGGTGTATGCACCTCTATTGACTATTCTGTTCAGCGGGCGGCGGAAGCGGCAATGAAGGACGTAAAGAAGGGAGCAGCAGTAGTCATGGATATTACTACGGGAGAGCTTTGCGCCGTGGTAAGCAAGCCCTCCTTCGATCCTTCACACCCCGAAAACAGCCTTTCCTCTGAGGATTCTCCTTTTATTAATCGTGCATTCTCCGCATACAGCGTTGGTTCGATCTTTAAGCTGGTTACTGCAGGAGCGGCTCTCGAATACGGAATATCCGAGGAGTATGCCTATGACTGCACAGGAAGCATAACCATCAGACAGGACGAATTCGGCTGCCACCGTTTCGGCGGACACGGGAGAATGGATATGAGAACTGCTATGGTTGAATCCTGCAACCCCTATTTTATCAGTCTGGGACAGGAGCTTCCGGCAGAGTTCTTTCATGATTTTGCCGCAAGGCTCGGCTTTGGAGAGGGAAAATATTTTGCACCGGGAATAACTTCGGCAAAAGGAAATCTTCCAAGCATTAACGACCTGCTGGTTCCCGAGGAAAAGGGAAATTTTTCCTTCGGTCAGGGTAAACTCACCGCTACGCCGCTTCAGATAACCATGCTCACTGCTGCAATTGCGGGGGACGGCGTATGTCCATCTCCTGTGCTGATAAACGGAGTAACAGACCTGAGCGCAGACCGTGCGGTATCCTCGGGTAATGTTAATTTCATCCGAGTAATGGACAGCTCAGTCGCAGAAAAGCTGAAAAGCTTTATGATATCCACCATGTACAAGGCAAATTCTGCGGCTGTTCCCGAATTTACCACAGGAGGCGGAAAGACCTCCACAGCTCAGACTTGGACCTACGATGAAAACGGCAACGAAAAGCTGAACTGCTGGTTTACGGGATTTTTCCCTGCCGACGATCCTCAGTATGCTGTCACGGTAATGATCGAGGAGGGTATTTCGGGAAATATCACCTGCGGGCCTGTTTTCAAAGAGATAGCAGATTCTGTAAAGATGAACAGATATGGATAAGCGTTACTTTTCTGCAACAGCTGTGCTTGTAAAACAGATATGACTGTTTTCGCTCTCGCTGTCAAGACGCTTGTTTCTGAAATAAACTCCGAGATTTACAAGCACAATGGCAAGATTCAGGAAATACGCCGCAAGGACATAATTAACCTGATGAGACATGAGCTTTGCCGTTATTCCTGCAATATATCCTGTGATGATGAGCATAATAAAGGGCAGGCTCATATTTCTTGCGGAACGTGCCTTGACAGCCTTTATCACATTCAAGGGCCATGAAAATCCGAAGCATACCAGCATAATTGTTTCAAGAACAGAACACATAAGATCTTTCCTCCATTTGATTTTTAACTTTATTATCATTATACTCTTGACAATCAAGAATGTCTAATATATAATTATATAGGGAATCATAGTTTTAAATCTATGCATATGGTGTTTTTCCACATTTTTTATATTTTGATCTCTTCAATTTTATAGGTTATAAAATATAGATATTCAATAATCAATAGTTTTTATTGGAATATAGGATTACAATTGTCGAAATGCAACAAATCCAAAAAATATAAAAATTCACAAAAGATCTGAAAGGAACTACCTGACATGGAGATATTGCAGCTTAAATACTTCTGCGCACTTGCCGATTCCCAGCATGTTACCAGAACCGCCGAGCAGCTGCGCATAGCACAGCCCTCTCTGACTCAGACTATCCGCCGTCTGGAAAATGAGCTGGGAGTGAAGCTCTTTATGACAAGCGGAAGAAATATCGTCCTTACGGAATACGGGAAATATCTTCGGAACAAGCTGGAGCCTGTTATGAAAGCATTGAATGAGATACCCGAGGAGCTTAAAGAACTTTCGGGGGAAAGAGAAAAGCTGCTGCGTATAAATGTGCTTGCCGCCTCAAATCTTCTTACCGACGCTATCATCGCATATCAGAGACAGCATGAGGACGTCAGATTTCAGATACTCCAGCATAACGAGGCGGAAAATTCGGATATCACCGTTTTCACCTGCGAAGCATTTCGTCAGCCTCAGAGCGTGCGGGACAGATATTACATATTTTCCGAGGAAATATTTCTCGCAGTTCCGAAAAATTCGACCTATGCAAAATATGAAAGTATTTCACTCAGGGAAATGGCAGACAAGAAATTTATTGCCCTTGCAGGCTCAAAGGGACTTCGCTCCATCTGTGACAAATTTTGTATGAATGCAGGCTTCAAGCCCAATGTGATCTTTGAAAGCGACAGTACTTCTGCGGTAAAAAACCTTATCGGTGCAAATATCGGCGTGGGCTTCTGGCCGCATTATACATGGGAGAAGCCTGATGAAGGGTCAATGGCGCTTATTCCCATATCCGACCCCCGGTGCCGCAGGGATATTATAATCCGTCTACACGGTGACTCGGCGGAGCATAAGGAGGCGGTTTGGTATTTTGATTTTCTCACAGATTTTTTTGATAAGCTGAAGGGATGAACCCCAAAAATGCAGCTTCGGATTTTTCCGCAGCTGCTTTTTTATTCATAATTGCAGAAAATCTCTTCTGACGATATGCTAAAATAATTATCAAAGGAGAGGATCATATGATAGACAAAGAAAAGTGTGAGTGTATGCTTATATGCGATAAAGCTCTCAGGGCGGCAGTAAGCGGAAGCGATGAGGATTTTAAAAATATCCTGAGTGAAATTATTCTCAGGATAGAAGATGAGGACCGAGATCTGTTCAGTTCACCTTTCTCAACAAATATAAATTTTTATTATTCGATCATACTGAGACTGCTTCAGCTGATACTTACTGAAAAAAATGATATTCGTAAGTTTGATATATTATTTGATAGTATTGAAGATATTCCTCTTACGGATAAATCCTGCATCTTAAAAGCGGAGCTTCTGACGATAAGCTGTATCCGCAGCAACGATGAAATGACTAAGCGGCTTCTGGACAAAAAAATTCTTAATAAGCTGCTGAACTGCAGTGTTATCTTTGAAAATCCGTTCTATATCCTGTTTTTGTTTGGAAAAAAGGATATTGCCGGCAGACTGGTGAATATGCTCCTTGATGATTATAAAACCCCGATCCATACTTTCGGAGCAGACAGTTATATGATACTTTTTAATATTATCGGATTTGCAAAGTACATTTACAGTGATGAATTTGCTGAGTTCTTATTTGGTCAGGCAACGAAGATCCCTATTGAGCTCATCCCGAATATTGCTTCATGTCCGGAAATGCTGGAGTATATTATTAAGAATAAATATAAGTGCTTCGGCTTTGAGGACAGAGAAGAGCCTCCCCGATTTGATGAATTTCTCAGATCAAAGAATTCTGTTTACGATGAAGAGCTTATAATCAAAGTCCTTTATGAAATTTATTGCTCATCTGATGAAAAGACCTTCAGACGTTATTTTGATGAATGTTCTCCCATAACCACAATAAGATTATCTAATCTGTACACGATGAATATTGATGAAATCAAGAACTATCTTACAGAAAACGTTATAAATAAGATCATAGCCCCGAATGTTACGGTAAGAATATTCAGTTCTTCCGATCTGAATGCCCTTTATCAAGCGGAAAATTTCCTGAGCGGCAGCAGCATATCCTACGATCTGTCGGAAATGTCATTTGAAGATGAGCCTGAATCGGACAGCGAATATGTATCATTCTACCCATATTCGCTCCCGAATATCGTTATAGACCTTTCCGATTCCAAGAAATTTTTAAAGAAAGTGATAAATGTTCCTCATATCACCTCATTGTGCGAAATGATAAGGCATTTTCTGAATTTTGACAGCAAACCTCTTACAAAGCTGATGATATCAAAGGGACTGATCAATTCGGATAATCTTTCCGAAGCAGTTTGCTATGCCTCGGATAAAAAGCTGTATAGATCCCTGTGCGAATTAAGCCATATGTGTTCCATGGATGGAAATGTAAAAAAAGCATAAATATTCTCAAAATATGGCGGTTCAGAGCCTTATGAACTGCCATATTTATTTTTTGGAAAATGTTATTCTGTGATTTTTATTAACCCGCTATTGCAATTTGTTAGATATTATGTTATAATATCTAAGGAAGAAATCACATGCAAGGAGTGTTAATAATGGCTGATGAGATAATTCTTAAATCTGAAAATATTGTTAAGGTCTACGGCAGCGGCGAGACTGCGGTCAACGCTCTGAACAACGTTAGCCTTGAAGTGAAAAAGGGAGAGTTTGTCGCTATTGTGGGACAGAGCGGAAGCGGTAAATCGACCCTGCTTCATATTTTAGGAGCAATGGACTCCCCCACCTCGGGCAGTCTCACTGTGGACGGAGAGGACGTTTTCGCACTGAAGGGCGAGGCTCTTGCAGAGTACCGACGCAGAAAGGTTGGCTTTGTATTCCAGTTTTTCAATCTCCTTCCAGTTATGACTGCAAAGGAAAACATCATAGTTCCTCTGTCTCTTGACGGCAGGACTCCCGATAACGATTATTTAAATGAAATTGCCGAAACAATGGGCATTTCTGACAGGCTGAATCATTATCCCCATCAGCTCTCCGGCGGACAGCAGCAGCGTGTCGCAATTGCAAGAGCATTGATAACCAAGCCTTCGATCATTCTTGCGGACGAGCCTACAGGAAATCTCGATTCTGCTTCGGGAAAGGAGATATTGTCTCTCCTTAAAACCACAATAAAAAAATACGATCAGACCCTTATCCTTATCACCCATGACAGCTCTATTGCCGCTGAAGCTGACAGGATCATCACCATTAAGGATGGAAAGCTCATATAATTGTAAATTATATTGTTAATTATAGATAATCCAAAGAAAGTTATGTGCATATTTCACAAAAACTTGTAACCGTTTTGTCATTTAATTTTTAAAAAACAATTGACAGCATGGAAAATTCATGTTATAATATAATTAATAATACTGCATTCATCAAGACGATACCTATTTCTGTCGTCCAAAATTGCAGTCCCTATTTTTTTAAGAATGGAGTAATGAACATGAGCAGCCAGTCAAGCGTTTATACTGAAAAAAAGATTGCAGCATATGAGTCTTTGTTTAAAGAGTCCAACTTTGCAAAGCCCCAGGAGGTATATCTTACTATTACGGTGGCTCACGTTTTCGGACAGGCATACATTCTTGAGCAGGAGGGCACTAAGGAAGGCGATCCTGTTTATTCAAGAT
>JAGBFZ010000407.1 GCA_018110855.1 Oscillospiraceae bacterium | reverse complement strand
ATTTTGCACATGAGTATATAATTTTCGTTCGTCCGAAATTCGAACGAACAATCATTAAAAATTCCGGAACCAAAAAGCCAAATGATAATGACCATAAGTATATTTTGAATGCGAAAAATAAAAATCATATAATTTATCTCTAAAATCATTAGCTGTATCGCCTTCAACATTCCTCATACCATTGGAACCGAATTGTACTTCTTTGCATATCTCAGATGGAGAAAAAGATAAGTATGTACGGCAAATAGCAGGACGAGCTGAATATATTGAACAGCATTTTTTTTCAAGAAAAATACAAGGAACACGATTCTGATTCTTGCTATCAGTTAAAATGTAATCAGATTCAAATATTTCTTCATGAGTTTTCTTTAAATCTTGAATCTTGGAAGAAAAATTTTCCTTCTGCTCAGTTGTCCAGTTGCTATTTATATATTGCTTAATGAAGTCAGCTTCAAATTCACTCACAGCAACCGCCATATGGCAGCAATAGTCACAGCCTTTATGGCAATCGATATATGGAATGTACAGTTCAGAAAGTTTATCAATGTAATATAACAGATTAGGATAATCTTTCATACAAATCTGATAATTTCGCTGAATATGGAAATCAAAAAAACCATTAATTTTTTCAAGATATTCGATATACAGTGTCTTATCAATCACAATTTTTTTGTATTTGGTTTTTGCTCCTTGAGGTAGTGATATTTTTTGATATATATGGTTTTGTTTAAAGCAGCAGCCAATATATCTTTTACCACTTCCACAGGGACATTTTTCAAAAGGAAAAATCACACACATTTTGATACGCCTCCTATGCAATATTTATGGGAATTATATCACACATTATAAAAATAGTCAAGATAAAGAGGGATAAGATGAGAACAATGGATGAAATAAAAGCCGAGCTGAAGAAAGCCCGGCAGGCGCAAAAGGCTTACCGCCTGGCAAAGGATAAATTCAATGCGCTAAGGCAGGACCTTATCGGCGGCAAGTCGGTCCGTTACGGCTCGGATGGCAGCGTTCACGAATCGAGAGGTAACCCTGTGGAAAATGCGTACTGTATGCTTGCCGATTACGAGACAGAAAAGGACAAGCAACTCTTGGAGATGATGAGAGCACACAAGAGAGCTGAGAGTATGATTAGGTCGGTGCCCGATCCCATTCAGCGTGAGGTTCTTACCCGCAGATACATAATCGGGCAGGAGTGGGAGGATATTGCTTATGTGATGAATTATAATCTCCGTCACGTTTATAAAATTCACGGAGCTGCTTTACACACAATGGCATTGAATGGCACTATTTCCCTGTGATATAATTATAATAGCACAGATTACGGAAGCGGCGCCGAGGGTACGGGCAACAGCCTATGCTTATCGGTGGCTTCGCTTTGCGAACAAGTCCAAATATCATAAATCGCTATAGAGGGCACAGAAACGCTCTCTGTGGCGTTTTGTTTTTCAGAAGGAATTTTACATATCGCAACGTAAAACCGCATTACAGCGGCGCATATCAAGTGAGAGGAGCATTGTATGAAAAAGACCTGCTCATACTGCGGTAAGATACACCCAAGAGGTTATGCCTGTCCGCATAAGCCTAAGCGTTTCAGAAACAAAAACACAAAAGATAAATTCAGAAGTACAATTGTCTGGCAGAAGAAGCGCAAAGCGATTGTTGAACGTGATATGTGGCTGTGCCGTATATGCCTTGATGAAGGTACGCTCACAAGCGATAAGCTGCAGGTACATCACATAACGCCTCTCGAAGCGGACTATTCTCTGCGGCTTGAGGATACAAATCTCATCACACTCTGCCCTTATCATCACGAGCTTGCAGAGTGCGGACAGATATCTGCCGACCGCCTGCGGAAGCTGGCCACTATCCCCCCGGGGAGTAATGAAAATTTTTAAAAAGCGTTTTAGATCAACGCCTGCCTACTGTTTATGAAAAATTCCGAAAATGAAAAAGTGAGGTGAGAAAATAATGGCAAGACCTGCAAAGCCTGTAAGCGTTCAGAGCAGTCATCTGACGAAGAAGGAGATCTCGGAGAGAACAGCTTCGGAGAATGCGCTCAAAGGAAATGAGGTCCGTGTTCCGAAAGGAATTACGGCAAGTCAGAAAATGATATGCAGGCATATTATCGGGGAACTGGAAAAGAGCGGAATACTCTGTTCCCTTGATGAATATGTGCTGGAGCAATGTGCTGTGGCGGTTGATTGTCTGCATAAGATAAACAGCCTGATAAACTCGGAAGATGAAAAGATGATGCTTTCAAAGGAGCTTCTTACAGCAAAGGAAAAGTATGAGAAAACCTTTTTCCGCTGCTGTGATGAGCTGTGTCTGTCGCCCCAGGCGAGAGCGAAGATAGCTAATATAAACGCTCAGACCGATGACGGAACGGAGCTTCTCAGACAGATCCTTTCGGGCGGTGATTCGTGTGATGGCACTGAATGATTTTTTAGCCTGGGCTGAGGCGTATATCAGATACATTGACATTGAACTGCGAATGAATCCGTATCACGACCCTGAGACGGGGAGGTTTACTTTTAAGCCTTTGGGTATTGACAAATCGGGCGGAAGTGGTATAATAAGAGTAGGGAGTGAGAATGTGGCACTTGAATATCAGCGGTATGGTCGAAACAAAAATA
Source organism: Oscillospiraceae bacterium (assembly GCA_018110855.1). Classification (GTDB taxonomy): domain Bacteria; phylum Bacillota; class Clostridia; order Oscillospirales; family Ruminococcaceae; genus Huintestinicola. The sequence continues at coordinate 3,427 of JAGBFZ010000407.1, read as the reverse complement.
CTCTTGTAAATAAAACCTACATTGACAGCGGAGAATATCGCCGAAAATTTGATAACCTTACCGATAATCCCTTTGTCAACAAAACCTTGTATGAATGTGCAAAAACAGCTTTGAAACACAGAAGCGGTACAGAGCTTGAAGATATGTATTGGATTGACAGTAAGACAGGCAAAATAATAGCAAAAGAAATCAATTCAACTAACAAAAGAGCAATTGTATATTCTGAAAAAACACGTTCAGCAGTAGAAAAAAGTTCTGATTTAATTGCGCTTCATACTCACCCCAGCAGTATGCCACCAAGCGTAGCGGATTTTAATTCGTGCTATAAAAACAAATACTCTATAGGCTTAATTGCTTGTCATAACGGCAAGATATTCAGATACATATCATATGAAGAAATCAACGAAAAATTATATGATATGTACATCGGAGCTAATATGAATAAAGGCTTATCTGAATATGACGCTCAGGAAAAAGCCATTGCCGACTTAAAACGAAACTATAATATTGATTTCTGGGAGGTGCTATAATATGGAAATGGAAAAACGCTTAGATGATAATGTTGTAGTTCCCGAATGGGTAAAGAAAATGTCTCCGGAAGAATTGGAAAAGGCAATCAAGAAATTGGAAGAAGAGCTTTTTTCAAAGAAAAACAAAATATAGTTTTTTCAAAACCGCCCTGCTCGTCAAGGCGGTTTTTCTGTACCCAAATGAATGGAGGGACTAATTATTGAGCGGAACTCTGACTTGGGCTGAGGCGTATATCAGATACATTGACATTGAACTGCGAATGAATCCGTATCACGATCCTGAGACGGGGAGGTTTACTTTTAAGCCTTCGGATATTGACAAATCGAGCGGAAGTGGTATAATAGATATAGAAGTTGATGCCCTTACTCCTTGTTTAGTGCAAGTTAAAACAGGCAAAGTGATTCAAACTTCTATAGAGCAGATTCACCCAAATAAAAACGACTTAAAGGATTGGGAATTTGACTGGAGTTTACCCGAAAAAAACGGCTATACTGTTTATGCACTAAAAGCATATGGCGACAGCCGAATACAAGGTCTTATTGCTACGAAAGCAGATTCGAGCAATTATGCAGTAAACATTGACATTGTTGAAGCTGCTCCGCATAACAATATCCACAATAGAAAAAATATCGGCAAAACCAAAGAATATGACGGTGTAGGGGGACACTTATTTGCAGAAGCCTGCAAACAAAGTAAGGAAGCAGGATATGACGGATATGTGTTTTTTGAGGCTAAAAATAATCTGATACCTCACTATCAAAAAACTTTAGGTGCTGTTCAGATAGGTTCGTCTCAAAGAATGTACATTGATGAGCGTTCTGCGTTGAAACTTATTAACAAATATTATGGAGGCAAATAGTTATGAAAAATCAGACTATTAAGGAATTTGAAGATATGGGCACGTTTACTCGCCCCTTTGATGAATCAGCTCCAAGATATAACGCAAAGATGCTTTCCGAATACTGCAAAAAGCACAACAAAAAGCCAAATGAATTAACTGTTGAGGAATTACAGTTATTACAGACGAATAGATATAATTAACCGCCCCGAACAAGGCGGTTTTTCTATGCCCGAAAAAAATATAGTTTTCAAGCGTTCTTTCTCCAATTGTTGGAGAAAGGGCGCTTTTATTATGCCCCGAAGAAGCGCAGGAGCTTTACCGGGGAACAAAACCAAAATAAAAATAACGGAGGTAATGCAAAATGAAAGAACTTATTGAAAAGAGAGGCTCAATTCTCGGAAGAATGAGAGAGCTGCTCGACGGTATCAAGAACGAAAAGAGAGCTTTCAGCGAGGAGGAGCAGAAGGAATATGCTCAGGCTGAAAAGGAGCTTGCGGCTATTGATGTAACTCTTAAAGCGGAAAAGAGAGCACAGGCCGCTATGATGGCTGAATCCGAGGAGGGCGCAGAGGAGGACACAGAGGGCGAAAAGAGAGCCTCTGCGGAGGTCGTTTCGGACTTCATCAGAGGTGCGGAGCTGAGAGCTGATGAAATGACCGTTTCAGGCACAGGCAGCATTGTTCCCTCGGACTTCTCACAGGACATCATTCACGACACCTTTGCACTTTCGGGCGTGCTGAATATGGTTTCTGTGGTAAACTCAAAGGGAACATACAAGCAGATAGTTTCTGACAAGGCTAATATGATCTCCGCAGGCTGGACTGATGAAATCGCAGAGATCACCGCTTCTGACGCAAAGTTTACCACAATCGAAATCGGTCACCACAAGCTTACCGCCCTTTCCAAGCTTTCCCTTGAGCTTATCAATCAGAATCAGTTTGATATTGCCGCAGAGGTTATGCGCCAGACTGAGAGAGATTTCGCTATCAAGGCTGAAACCGCCATTATCAGCGGTGACGGTGCAGGCAAGCCCTTCGGACTTGTTACAAGCGGCACTCCTTACGCTCTCGCTTCCGCTTCTGCGATTACGGCAGACGAGATCGTAAAGGTCTATCACGCTCTGAAATCTCCCTTCCATCAGAATGCTGTATGGATAATGTCAAACGACACTCTCTGTGCGGTAAGGCTTCTTACAGACGGCAGCGGCAGATATATTTTCCATCAGAACGAGAATCTTACAAGCGGCTATGCAGGATATATCCTTGGCAAGCCTGTTGTGGTCTCCGACGCTATGGAGAATCTCGGAAGCTCTGCAAAGCCTATTCTTTTCGGTGATTTCGGCAGAGCTTACAAGGTGAACATCAATCCCGATGTTTCTATGCAGATCCTCAACGAAAAGTATGCGGATTTCGGTATGAAGGGCGTCCTCAGCATTATGTGGCTTGACGGAAAGCCTGTTAATCCCGAGGCTTATGTCACCGTTTCCTGTCCTGCGTAATGAGGAGGGATATGAATGCTTGTAAAGGCTAATAAAAGCTTTGCGGGCATTATCGTTATGCGGAAGGGCGAGGAGAGAGAGCTGGAAAATTCTGCCGCTCTCTCCGATCTTCTGCGCTGCGGTTATGTCAGTGAAGTGAAAGGCAAGGTGGACTTGAATGAAGGTAAGCGAAGTAACTCCCGAAAGCGTGAAGCTGAGCCTGAGGATTGATTACGACTACGATGACGAGCTTATCGGCGATATTATGGATTCGGCTCTGGGGTATCTGATTTCTCAGACGAAGCTTACGGCTGAGGAAATTGACGAGATCCCCGAAATGGTCTATGCGTTCAAGTGCCTCTGCGGCTCTATGTACGGCTGCAGAGAAATGACCGCTGAGAACATCAAGCCGAATCCTACCGCCGAAAACATCATTGCTATGCACAGGAGGAATTATCTTTGAACATAAACCGAATGAATGACCTGCTGACCTTTCAGCGTATGGACGATTCGGGGGAATGGAAGGACTATATCAATGTTTTCGGCTACATCAACGGCGTTAACGGCAATGAGTTCTT
>JAGBFZ010000406.1 GCA_018110855.1 Oscillospiraceae bacterium | reverse complement strand
CCCTTATACTGCTCATAATCGGTGGAATCGCCGTTATCGAGACCTACAAGTCTGCCTGCTCCTTCTACGGTAACAAACACACGGTTATTGGCATTTGCAACAAAATTTCCCTCGCTGTCATGGGCGGTGATATCGAGGAATACAAGCGATTCTCCGTCTGCGTTTACGGTATCGTTATCGGAGGAAAGGCGCAGCTCTGCGGTATCTCCGAAGGAACGCTGAATATCTCTTGCTATCTCATTTCCGTTTTCATCGTATGCTATGGCAAGAAGCTCGCCCTTTTCATAGGGAATGACAGTATCAAGGGTCAGTTCCTTTCCATCGAGATGATCTATTTCCTTTTCACCCTTCTTTTCTCCGTTCAGGAAAAGGGCAACCTTAGGTGCGTTGGAGGCTACTCTCACATCAATAAGCTGTCCCTCTCCGAAATCCCAGTATGGGAAGATATGAACAAAGGGAGACTTCTTATGATCCGTCCATTCCGCACGGAAAATATATGCGCTGTCCTTGGCATAGCCTGCGGTATCGTATTGTCCGAAATAGCTGTTTTTTGTGCTGTATGGAGTCGGCTCGCCAATATAATCAAAGCCTGTCCAGATAAACTGACCTGCGCAGTATTCTGCGTCTCTGTCGGGGATTATGCAGGCTTCAACATTCTTTGCAGCCCAGCCCGGGGCAGAATTTCCAAGTGCGGAGCACTGCTCATCGTCCTCGCAGAGTATCTGCTCGGAAAGGGGGAAATGGTATATTCCACGGCTCTGAACTACCGATGATGTCTCGGAGCCGTATATCATCCAGTCAGGATGAGCCTTATGATGCTCGTCATAGAGCCGCTCGGTATAGTTATACCCTGCAAGCTTTACGATATCTGCACATCGCTGTGCGCCGTCCCACTGCATGAAGTTGGAGCCGATGGTAACATATCCGTTGGAGCGGGGGTCGTGGAGACGTACAAGATACATGAGCCTTGAGGCGATCTCCTGTCCGTGGTCGCTTGCATGGGTATCGTATATTTCATTTCCCAAGCTCCAGCCTATTAAACAGGGGTGATTTCTGTCACGTCTGACCCATGACGCAACGTCCTTATCTGTCCATTCCTTGAAGAAGCGGGCATAGTCATAGTCAGTTTTCTGCATTTCCCACATATCGAAGCCTTCGGAGAGGACGAGGAATCCCATTTCATCGCACAGCTCCATAAGCTCCACTGCGGGCATATTGTGGCTGGTTCGTATTGCATTTATGCCCATTTCACGAAGCTTTGTGAGCTTTCTCTTTATGGCTGAGCGGTTTACTGCGGCTCCAAGCGCACCCAGATCATGATGCTCACAGCAGCCGTGGAGCTTAACGTGCCTGTCATTGAGGAAAAAGCCCTTATCGCAGGTAAATTCGATCTTTCTCAGTCCGAATTTGTTAATAACGGTATGTATCACCTCGCCGTCCTTTACAAGATCTGTTGTGAGGGAATAGAGATGTGGCGCTTCAATATCCCACAGCACAGGCTCGGGGATATGCATTGTAACGGTATTTGATGAAAGACTTGCTCCATTTATGCGGACAGGCTCGGGAAATGCGCAGTCGTCCCATGCGTTTACGGGAAGTGTTGATGTACAGATAAGCTCATAACCGTCAAAGATAGTCTGTCTTATTTCAAGTCCTGCCACCGGGATTCCCTTGGGACGGGCAGTCTCCGCAGTCACGGTCACGCTGCCGTTTATGTCTGCGGATATATATACGCCATCGCTCAGGATATGCCATTCGGGGTATTTTTTTAGTATAACCTTACGGTATATTCCTGCTCCCGAATACCATCTGGAATTTGGACTGTGATGATCCACACGGACGGTTATAAGGTTTTCGCCGTCCTTCAAAAGATCGGTTATATCAAATTCAAAGGTGGAATAGCCGTATTTCCATTCACCCGCAAGCTTGCCGTTCACATAGACCTTGCTGTCCATATAAACTCCTTCAAATCGAATTGCGGTGCGGAAACCTTCTTTTGCAGTGTTTGTGTATTTTTTTCTGTACCAGCCTGTGGAGGTCTCGTACAGATTTTTCGTATCATATATGAGCCAGTCATGGGGGATATCCACGCTTTGCCATTCAAGAGCTTCGGAATATTCTGTGCCTAATGGATTTTTGGAAAATTCCCAATCATCACAGAATAATGTTTCGCAGTAAGCTCCCAATGTATTTTTTATATTCATTCTTATACCGCCTTTCTGTTTTTTGCAGAAATTTTATTTAATTGTGCAACGATTACATTACTTTGATTATACCTTTTTATACCGTTTTTGTCAATATGATTTTTTTATTCGTGATATCGCAAATATAAAAATATTGAAAATTTTTCCGTTCCTGCAAAACTAATAAAAAACTGTTTACAAAATCATAGTTATATGGTATAATAAAACAAAAGTACCCAAAAAAGGAAGCATGAACATGAAAAAGAAGTCATCAATCAACGCTTCAAGGATAGGCATTACCGTTTTTTTTGCCGCTGTTATCGCTGTGAGTGGTTATCTGCTGATAAATAAAGAGAACGAAGATACCTTTCTGAGTGCTGACAACACCATGCCCGCAGATGTCTCCGACACGGATATTATTCCCGAAGAGACGGTTTCACGAAGCTATGGTCACGATATTGAGCAGCAGTTTGCTCCCGATGAAAACGAGGAGACCGTTACTGCCGCTCCCGAGGCTGAAGAGCCTGATTTTTCGTCCGCTGTATCCGAGGTTAATGTAGAGACAGAGCCTTCGGAATCATCAGTTACAACATCAAGGACTATCATTACAAGCAGACAGCGTAAGGATTATGACAGCAACAGCGTTTACATTGACATGGCAAATATTTTGCAGAACCCCGAGCTGCCTGTGGGCTGCGAGATAACCGCTCTCACCATTCTTCTGAATCACTACGGATTCAATGCTGAAAAGACCGACATGGCTAAAAATTATCTGCCCACGTCATGGGGAAATCCTCAGACTATTGACGGCAAGCTCCACAAGGACAGCTTTTTCAATTATTTCATCGGGGATCCTTTTTCAAAAGGTTACGGCTGCTTCTCACCTGCCATTGAAAAGGCTGCCAATGCTTACATATCCTCTCACGGGGGCGGTTTTACAGTGAAAAATATTTCAGGCTGCCATCCCGACACTCTGTATGAATATCTTATTGCGGGGATCCCTGTTCTCTGCTGGGCTACCGATGGCATGATCGAGCCTGAATATTATGAGACATGGTATGACAATGCCACAGGCGAACAGCTGGACTGGTATCTGAATGAGCACTGCTTTGTACTTGCGGGATTTAACATCGCTAATTCCACGGTTACTCTCAATGACCCTATGAAGGGTATCATTGACTATAATATTGACAAATTTGAGGTGCGGTTCAAGCAGATGCATTCTCAGGCAATAGTAATTATTCCCGAGGGAGGACAGGTGGTTACAACTCAGGCTGTTACAGAGCCGCCTGTTTCCGAAAGCGAGAGTACATCAGAGCAGACGGCGGAGACGCTGCCCCCCGAAACAATTTCCGAAATAGTTTTGGAAACTTCTTCCGAGACAATTTCTGAAAGTGAGACCACTACAACTTATGTTGACACAGATTTTTATACGGGTACTTTTGTATCATAAAGGAGGCATTTTTTAATGGACGGACTTATAATCAGAAATGAGAATGAAAAAGATCATAATGAAGTGGAAATGCTTATAAGAGAAGCCTTCTGGAACCTTAATGTTCCCGGCTGTGATGAGCATTATCTGGCTCACATTCTGAGGGAACATGAGGATTTTATCCCTGAGCTTGATCTTACTGCTGTGCTTGACGGTCGGATAATCGGAAGTATAATGTACACAAAAGCATGGCTCACAGATGAGAATGGGATTGATAAGGAGATCATTTCCTTTGGTCCTATTGCTGTTCACCCGGATTTTCAGCGGCAAGGTGTGGGAAAGACTTTGATCGAACGGTCTTTTGATATTGCAGTTCAGATGGGGTATGAAGCGGTCGTTATTTTCGGACACCCCGGGAACTATGTTTCAAGGGGATTTAAAAGCTGCAGGAAATTTAACATTTGTCTTGAGGGAGATATTTGTCCCACAGCCATGCTTGCAAAGGAGCTGAAAGAGGACGCACTTGACGGAAAGAAATACTTTTTCCGAGGAAGCTCGGCTTTTGAATATGACAGCTCCGAAGCTGAGAAGTTTGATTCTCGTTTTCCTCAAAAGGAAAAGGAATATCTCCCCTGTCAGGAGGAATTTTATATTTACAGTCATTCTGTTATAAACTGAGAAAGGATAAAATTATGTACATTGCAAATGAAAAAAGATATGACCGCATGATCTACAACCGCTGCGGAAAAAGCGGATTAAAGCTCTCTGCTGTTTCCTTGGGCTTCTGGAAGAATTTCGGCAGCAGCGGACGCTTTGACAATATGGAGAAAATGGTGCATACTGCTTTCGATCTCGGTATAACTCATTTCGATCTTGCCAACAATTACGGCAATCCTTATAATGGCAGTGCTGAGGAAAATTTCGGCAGGATACTTGAGGGAATGAGGGAATATCGTGACGAGATGTGCATTTCTACCAAGGCAGGCTATGAAATGTGGGCTGGTCCTTACGGTGACAGAAACGGTTCACGGAAATATCTGACCGCCTCGCTGGATCAGAGTCTTAAAAGAATGGAGCTTGATTATGTGGATATTTTCTATCATCATGTATTTGACCCGGACACTCCTCTTGAGGAGACTGCTCTCGCTCTGGACAATGCTGTAAGGCAGGGCAAGGCGCTTTATGTGGGTATTTCCAATTACAACAAGGCTCAGACTGCAGAGATCATGAAGATTTTCAGGGAGCTTCACACCCCCTTTATTGTGAATCAGCCATCTTATTCCATGCTCAACAGGTGGGTGGAGGACGATGGACTTGACGATTTTGCCGCTGAAAACGGTATTGGTCTGGCTGTTTTCTCCCCTCTTTATCAGGGCTTCCTTACGGACAGATATCTTAAGGGCGTTCCCGAGGATTCAAGAGTCGGAAAGGGAGATACATGGATAGGAAATCAGCTTGATGAAAAGATGCTCTCCCGTCTTGGTCGCTTAAACACTATTGCCGAGAGACGTGGTCAGAAGCTTTCTCAGATGGCTCTTTCATGGGTACTGAGCAACAAGGCTGTGGCTACGGTGCTTATTGGTGCAAGCCGTCCCGAACAGATCGAGGAAAATGTCAGATGTATTGATAAGCTCGTTTTCTCCGAGGAGGAAAAAAGGGAGATAGAAAATATCTTATGTGAATGATCATTGGCATTTTTTTAAAGGCTACAAGTATATTTTTTCGTTAACTTTAAAATGAAAAGCCGTACACACGTCTGTCAGTCATCATTGGCATACGTCCTTCGAAAACCTTCTCACGGATCTTATCTGTTGAACCATACCAATCTTCCCATCTATCTACAATTCGGATAAACATATCTGCTTCATTGATCGGTGTACTCACCCTTTCCCGCAGATGACAGTCCGAGATAGATGGGATCTCCTTTATCCCAAGTGATTTTATATATATTCCGAGATTTATATAATAAGCATTTTTATCATATTGTGAGCCTTGAATATTTACAACGATATAAAGCTCATCTATGCCCTTGACCCAAGTAAGGT
>JAGBFZ010000405.1 GCA_018110855.1 Oscillospiraceae bacterium | reverse complement strand
ATATTTGGACTGATACAGCGCATATCTGGGATTGTCGCACATACCGCCGTCAATTGACACATAAGTACGGATATTCGGTATTTCCTTTTTGCCGCCCACAGTGTAAAGGGTTATGCCCGCAGGAGCGGCAACAGATCTGCCCGGCTCGATAAGGATAAAGGGCAGCTTAATATTCTTCTCGGCGCAAACCGCCTTTACCTTTTCCGAGACCTTCTCCATGTATCTGTCATAAGCCACAGGAGCGTCCTCCTCGGTGTACTTGATGCCGAAGCCGCCTCCCAGATTCAGCTCTTTGACCTCAAAGCCCAGCTCGTCCTTTATCTTTGCGATAAATGTGAGCATGACCTCCGCAGCCTTTACGAAGGGATCAATGTCAAAGATCTGACTTCCGATATGACAGTGCAGACCCACAAGATTGATGTGACTGCATGAGATCGCTTTTTTAACAGCCTCAAAAGCCTCGCCTGTCTCAAGAGCAAAGCCGAACTTACTGTCGATCTGACCCGTCATGATGAAATTATGAGTATGAGCGTCAATACCTGGCTTTATCCTGTACATAATATTTGCGCTCCTGCCCGTCTGCTCCGCAAGAGAATTAAGACGCTCAAGCTCGTAAATATTATCCACAATTATTCTGCCCACACCCTTTTCCAGAGCAAAGGAAAGCTCGCTGTCGGTCTTGTTGTTACCGTGGAAGCAGAGCTTTTCGGGAGGAAAGCCAACGCTCAGCGCAGTGTAAAGCTCGCCCTCGGAAACCACGTCCAGACCCAAGCCCTCTTCCATCATTATCCTGCACATAGCCTTGCAGCAGAACGCTTTGCTTGCATAGCATACAAGCCCCTCGCCGCCGTAATATCTGTCCATAGACTCCTTAAAGCTGCGGCAGTGCTCCCTGATAAACCCCTCGTCCATAATGTAAAGAGGGGTGCCGTACTGCTTAGCAAGCTCAACGGTGTCAATACCGCCCGCAGTAAGATGTCCCTGTTCATTGACCGCCAGATTCTTTGATACTAACATATTCTCATATCCTTTCACATTTCTCCGTCAGTTTCCATATCGTCAGCAAGCTCCTCGATGATCTGTCTTATCCTGTCAGCGCCCTCGCCCGTCTGAGCGGAAAATTCCACCTTTTCGATATCAGAAAAATATGGGATCTCCTCCGCAAAGCCCGCCATGCGCTCTTCTCGTTCACGCTTTGAGAGCTTGTCCGCCTTTGTGAAAACAATGGCAAAGGGAAGCTCGCTCTCAATAAGAAAATCTATCATCTGAAGATCGTCCTTCGTGGGCGGATGGCGCATATCAATGAGCTGAAAAATCAGGCTAAGCTTTCTTTCATCGTGCAGATACCCCTCAATAAGCCCCGACCATCTCACCTTGTCGGACTTTGCGACCTTTGCATAGCCGTAGCCGGGAAGATCCACGAGAAAGATATTTTCCAAGCTGTAAAAATTTATCGTCGCCGTTTTTCCGGGAACGGCAGAGACCCTCGCAAGATTTTTCCTGTTGAAAACCTTGTTGATAAGGGAGGATTTACCCACATTTGAACGCCCCGCAAAGGCAATTTCGAGCCTGTCCGAGGGCGGCAGCTGTGAATATTCGCCGTAAGCCCTGAAAAATTCTGCTTTATTAAAATTCATAACGTCCTCCTGTTGCAGGCGTAAGCTTACCTGCCCCGCCTTCTTGAATGAACGGGAACTCTTTCCCCGTCCTCCTTCACAGAAAGCACAGCAGCGGAACGAGCCTCCCCCTTTCGGGAAATATCGGGCTTTTTCGCAAGAGCCGCGTCCAGAACATCGGAAATCCTGTCCGCAAAGATAAACTCCATGTTATCCTTGACAGCCTTGTCCACCTCGTCAAGATCGCCCTTATTGCCCGCAGGTATAATAACGGTTTTAAGCCCCTCCTTGTAAGCAGCCATGGTCTTTTCCCTGAGACCGCCGATAGGAAGCACCCTGCCTCTCAGAGTTATCTCACCCGTCATAGCCACATCGCCCCTGACAGGTATGCCCGACAGCGCAGAAACCAGCGCCGTAGTCATGGTAACGCCCGCCGAAGGACCGTCCTTGGGAGTAGCCCCCTCGGGAGCATGAATGTGAATGTCCTTTTCCTTGTAGAAATTGCCGTCAATGCCGTATCTGTCCGCAACGGAGCGTACATAGCTCACAGCAATTTTAGAGCTTTCCTTCATAACATCCCCAAGGGAACCTGTAGCCTCCACATTGCCCTTTCCGTCCATGATAAGGACCTCCAGAGGCATGATAACTCCGCCCACAGACGTCCACGCAAGCCCGTTGACCACGCCCACCTCATCGGTGTGGGAAACAACGTCCTCAACGTACTTCTTGTGACCGAGATATCCCTCAAGATTGGAAGCAGTGATGGAGACTTTAGTCTTTTCACCCTCGCAAAGCTCCTTGGCAGCCTTTCTGCAAAGAGAAGCTATCTGCCGCTCAAGACCTCTCACTCCCGCCTCACGGGTGTAGTAGTCAATGAGCATATATATAGCCTTGTCGGCAATTTTCAGCTGAGAAGCCTTTAAACCGTGCTTTTTAAGCTGCTTTGAGATGAGATGCTCCTTTGCAATGTGGAATTTCTCCTCACGGGTGTAGCTTGTCAGCTCGATTATCTCCATTCTGTCCTTGAGGGGAGGGTCAATGGTGCTCAGATCGTTAGCGGTGGTAATGAACATCACCTTGCTCAGATCGAAGGGCAGCTCAATATAATGATCTCTGAAACCGCTGTTCTGCTCGCTGTCAAGAACCTCGAGAAGAGCAGAGGAAGGGTCGCCCTTGTAATCCCCCGATATCTTGTCAATCTCGTCAAGAAGGATAAGGGGATTGCTGCTTCCCGCCTTGATAAGAGCGTCAATGATACGTCCGGGCATAGCGCCAACATAGGTTTTCCTGTGACCCCTTATGTCGGATTCGTCCCTTATTCCGCCAAGAGAAATGCGGACATATTTTTTACCCAAAGACCGTGCAATGGACTTAGCCACAGAGGTCTTGCCCACGCCCGGAGGACCGTAAAGACAGATTATCTGCCCGCTGCCCTCGGGATTTAACTTTTTAACGGCAATAGTCTCAAGTATCCTGTCCTTGACCTTCTCCATGCCGTAATGGTCCTTGTCAAGCACCGCTCTTGTTTTCTTGAGATCTATCCTGTCCTTGGTAAACTTGTTCCAAGGCAGTTCAAGGCAGGTGTCAAGGTAATTTCTTATAACATAAGCCTCCTGAGAAGAGGAAGAGGTGCGTGCAAGCCTGTCCGCCTCCTTGCAGAGCTTTTCGGAAATTTCCTCGGGAAGCGAAAGCTCGTTTATCCTGTCAAGATAATCATAAGCCTCGTCCTGAATGGAATCATCCTCTCCCAGCTCATGGGAAATAGCCTTCATCTGTTCTCTGAGGTAATATTCACGCTGACTCTCGTCCACCTGCTGCCTGAGTCTCTCCTGAATTTCACGTTCAATGCCAAGAACTTCTGTCTCACGGGACAGCATGGCAAGGAGCATAGAAAGCTTGATATGAAGCCCGTTAGCCTCAAGGAGCTGCTGCTTTTCGCTGACAGGCAAAGGCATACTTACCGCAATATTGTCAAAAACGCTTTTAGGATCGTCGCTTCCGATAATGGAATCTATGTAATCCTTGGGCATACGGGGCATATTCTGGCAGTAAGCCTTAAATTCGTCCTTCACCGCCCGAATAAGAGCCTCCATCTCGAGAGGGTCTATCTTTGCATTTCTCTCGGGATATTTCTTCACCTCAGCAGTGTAATAGGGGTCGTTTGATACAATGTTAACAAGGCGTGCGCGGTAAAGTCCCTCCGCCATGACCTTGGTAACGCCCCCGGGAGTTTTAAGGAGCTGCTTGACCTCAGCCACCACACCAACCTTGTATATCTTGTCAGGCTCGGTCTCCTCAGCGTTGTCGCTCTGAGCCGCAAGGAAAATGAGCTTATTTCCCTTGGCAGCGGCAGTAAGCGCCTTGACGGACTTGTCTCTCGCCACATCAAAATGTATCATCACCTTGGGGAAAACCACAAGTCCCCTCAGCAAAAGCATAGGAAGCTCGGTGAGAGCCGCCTTGGTAGTTTCGTTGTTCATAGTAAAAAGCCATCCTTTTAGGTATTTTGCAGCCGGGTCTCATCAAAAAATTCATTCTCCATGACAATGGCTGCCTCACACCCGTGCATTGATCCTCCCCCTTGGCATTGGACGGGCAATGCGTGATAAAGCACGGTTACACATTTAATTATAATACATTTTCTCCAATAATGCAAGTAACAATTTATATATTTTTACTTGCATATTATATGCCTTATTCCGTGCATAATATTGCAAAAATTATTTCATT
>JAGBFZ010000404.1 GCA_018110855.1 Oscillospiraceae bacterium | reverse complement strand
TTCAGGACGAGCGTCTTGTGGCACAGGTAAAGCACGTTTATGAAAATGTGCCTTACTACAAGAAGCTGATGGACGAGAAGGGCGTTACTCCCGACGATATCAAGTCCACCGACGATCTTCACAAGCTGCCCTTCCTCACAAAGGCAGACCTGAGAGACGCATATCCCTACGGACTGCTTGCAAAGCCCCTTTCCGAATGTGTAAGGATACAGTCCACCAGCGGAACAACAGGCAGACGTGTGGTTGCTTTCTACACTCAGCATGATGTTGATATCTGGGAGGACTGCTGCGCAAGAGCTATCGTTGCCGCAGGAGGAACAAATGAAGATGTATGTCAGGTAGCTTACGGCTACGGACTTTTCACAGGCGGTCCCGGTCTTAACGGCGGCTCTCATAAGGTAGGCTGCCTTACTCTCCCCATGTCCTCGGGAAATACCGAGAGACAGATACAGTTTATGAGAGACCTGGGCTCCACCATTCTCTGCTGCACACCCTCCTATGCCGCATACATAGGCGAGACTCTCCGTGAAATGGGTCTTACCCCCGATGATATCAAGCTCAAGGCAGGTATCTTCGGTGCAGAGCCTTGGACACAGGAAATGAGACGTGAGATAGAAAAATCTCTCGGAATCAAGGCATATGATATCTACGGTCTTACCGAAACAAGCGGACCGGGCGTTGCATTCGAGTGCTGCGAGCAGTCGGGTATGCACATCAACGAGGATAACTTTATCCCCGAGATCATCGACCCCGACACAGGTGAGGTCCTCCCCGAAGGCACAAAGGGCGAGCTTGTTTCACAAGCATTACAAAGGAAGCCTTCCCTCTTCTCCGTTACAGGACCCGTGATATCTGCGTTCTCTCCCGTGAGAAATGCTCCTGCGGAAGAACACTTATCAAGATGGCTAAGCCCATGGGCAGAAGCGATGATATGCTCATTATCAGAGGCGTTAACGTATTCCCCTCACAGATCGAGACCGTTCTTATCGAGCAGGGCTATGCTCCCAACTATCAGATAGAGGTTGACCGTGTTAACAACATCGATACTCTCGATGTTTATGTTGAGATGACCGAGGAGCAGTTCACCGATACTGTTAAGGGCATTCAGGACAAGGAAAAGGCTCTTACTGCCGCTATCAAGCAGATACTCGGAATCAGCCCCAAGGTGCACCTTGTTTCTCCCAAGACCATTGCACGAAGCGAGGGCAAGGCTGTAAGAGTTATCGACAAGAGAAAGCTTCACGACTGATTTTTTGGCAGAAAGGAATGATATTATGTTAGTTAAGCAGATATCTGTATTCGTAGAAAACAAGCCCGGCAAGCTCAGCGCAGTTACACGTCTTTTGGCTGACAACAATGTTGATATCCGTGCATTTTCCGTTGCGGATTCAAGAGATTTTGGTATTCTCCGCCTTATCGTCAATGATCCCGAAAAGGCTTCCGAAGTGCTTAAAGCCGCAGAGGTGACAATTTCCGTTACAAACGTTATTGCAGTTTGCATCGGCGACCGTCCCGGCGGACTTGCAGAGGCTGTGGACTGCCTTTACAAGTCAAACATCTCCGTTGAGTATATGTATGCTTTCGTTGAAAAATCGGGAGACAACGCATTTGCTATCCTGAGAGTGGAGAACAATGACAAGGCTCTTGAGGCTCTCACTGAGGGCGGATTTACCATTCTCAAGGCTGAGCAGGTTTATTCCATTTGATTCTGAGCTGATATATGACAAGTGACAGAATTTTAGCCGAGAGCAGGAATTACAGAGTTATCAGCTCATTTGAAACCGTTTCGTTGGTGTTTTGTTCAAACGGAAGGAAAATTGATATCGGTGATTTTTACGGCGAGCCACAGGGAGCATTTATTGATAAAAACGAACGCTTCGTTGCTATGTACGGCTGTGGACTGATATTATATTTTTTACACGAGCCTTTTGATGAATACTGCTATGATTTTCCATCGCCGCAATGGTTTGAAGCAGGCAGAAATGAGCCCATTATGTGGGTGGACAATGCCGTTCAGACCGATGATGATAATTTAAGGCTGACCCTTGAAAACGGAGATGCAGTAAATATTTGTTTTTCGGATAAATTACCAAAAATATTCTGACCTGCAAATTAAAAAGCCTGAGCACTTTCAAAGCTATCATGCTTATTTTTTGATAGTATAGGTTATCAGCTCAAAAGCTCCTTGAATCTTCTCATTGCCTCCACCGTGTTTTCGTATGTTCCGAAAGCGGTGAGCCTGAACCAGCCTGCTCCGTTCTTGCCGAAGCCTTCTCCGGGAGTGCCGACCACCTGAATGTTGTTTAAGAGATAGTCGAAAAATTCCCAGCTGCCCATTCCGCCCGGGCATTTGAGCCAGATGTAAGGGGAATTTATGCCGCCTGTGAACTTTATTCCAAGCTCGGTAAGAGCGTCCGCCATTACCCTTGCGTTTCTTCTGTAATAGTCAATGGCTTCGTGGGTCTGCTTCTGACCCTCGGGGGTGAAAACTGCTTCCGCACCGCGCTGAATGGGATAGGAAACGCCGTTGAACTTGCTGCCCTGTCTGCGTCCCCATATCTGCGCAAGGCTAACATCCGAGCCGTCGGAGGCTTTGACGATAAGCTCATCGGGGATAACTGTATATCCGCAGCGTGTGCCCGTAAAGCCTGCTGTCTTTGAAAGAGAACACATTTCAATAGCGCATTTCTTTGCGCCCTCAACCGCATAAATGCTCCTCGGCAGCTCAGGGTCTGAGATAAATGCCTCATATGCGGAATCGAAAATGATAACGGCTTCATTTTTCAGTGCATAATCAACCCATTCTTTAAGCTGAGCCTTTGTGTAGACTGAGCCTGTGGGATTGTTGGGGGAGCAGAGATAAATGATGTCCGCATGAACATTTTCATCGGGCATAGCTGCAAAGCCGTTTTCCTCATTGGAATCGGCATAGATCACCTCTCTGCCTGCCATTGTGTTTGAATCCACATAAACGGGATATGCGGGGTCGGTCACAAGAATGGTGTTGCCATCACCGAAAATATCAACGATATTGCCGCAGTCCGCTTTTGCGCCGTCATTGACACGAATTTCCGAAAGCTCCAGAGAAACGCCGAAGCTCTTGTAATATCCTGCAATGGCTTCTTTGAGAAAATCATAGCCCGAGCCGCTGTCCTCATAGCCTCGGAAGGTCTCCTTGACGCCCATTTCGTCGGCAGCTTTTTTTATTGCTTCCACTACAACGGGTGCAAGGGGCAGCGTAACATCTCCTATACCCATTCTGATAAGGGGCTTGTCGGGATTTGCTTCGGTAAATGCCTTGAGCCGCTTTGCAATATCAATAAAGAGGTAATTTTTCTTCATTGTAAGGAAATTTTCGTTAATTTTAACCATCGGTATCTGTCCTTTCAAAAAAAATCAAACGTCTATTTCGCCTGTGAATACCGTCTCCGCAGGACCTCTCATTAGGACGGTTCCGTCCGCTTCATAGGTGATGAAAAGGTCGCCGCCTCTTAGCTTTACGGTTATCTCCTCTCCATGCCTGAAATGACCGTTTTCCACCGAAGCAACTGCCGCTGCGCAGGCTCCTGTTCCGCACGCCCATGTCTCGCCCGAGCCTCGTTCCCAGACTCTCATCTGAATGGTATGGGAGTCGAGGACCTTAATAAATTCCGTATTTACCCTCTCGGGGAACAATGGGTGATTTTCATATTCGGGACCTATCTTTTCAAGCTCAAGACTGTCCACATCGTCAACATAGGTGACTGCATGGGGATTGCCCATGGAAACTGCGGTGATGAAAACCTCTTTGCCCATAACCGTTATGGGCTTGTTTATAAAGCTGTCACCCTCTGCCTTCATGGGGATATCCGCAGGCTTTAAAACTGCCTTTCCCATATTTACAAGAACGGTTTTCACCTTGCCGTTTTCGGGATAAAGGGTCAGATATTTTATTCCGCTCTTTGTTTCGAGAGTTATCTCGGTCTTGTCTGTAAGACCGTTGTCATAAACGAATTTACCGATACAGCGGGTGGCGTTGCCGCACATATTTCCCTCGCTGCCGTCAGCATTAAACATTCTCATTCTGAAATCCGCCTTGTCCGAGGACATGATAAGCACAAGCCCGTCTCCGCCTATGCCAAAATGACGGTCGCTTACTATCTGAGATACCCTTTCGGGCTCTTCCACCCGTTCTTCGAAGCAGTTCACATAGATATAGTCATTGCCTATGCCCTGCATTTTTGTAAATTTCATAAAGAATGCACTTCCTTAATTGTATTCATATGTCTTGAGAATGTCCGCAGCCACCTCGGATAGAGTAATTCTCTGGTCCATGGCTCTCTTTTGCATCTGCCTGTGTGCTTCCTTTTCGGATATGCGCAGATATTCGATAAGAACGCATTTTGCACGGTTCACAAGCTTCATCTCGTTTACCATTTCTGTGAGAGTTTGCTTTTCCTCACGAAGCCCGTCCAGCTTTTCCTTGGTATGGACAGCGTTTCTGAGGGCGTTTATGATAAGCGCTCTCGGAGCTGATTTCGGGAGAATGAGCAGCCCCGATCTTGCAAGCTTTGAGCATACGTCATCATAAAGCTTTGAGGGGACGAAGGCAATGATCTCGGTATCATAGCTTTTTGATAAAAATGCCGCCGTATCCGCTCCGAAGCGCTCCTCAAAGGGGAGGACGAGAAGGGCGATATCATAGGGATTTTCCGCAAAAAGCTCCTTCAGGCTGCCGCCGTCGGTAACGGTTATATCCGTTATATCCGCCTCGGCGCACATTGAGGACAGGCTTGCTCTGATATCCTCAGACGCTGCGGCGATGATGGCTTTTGCTGACGGCATAAACAGGCTCTCCTTTCAGACGGACTGCAATAATTTCATAGAGTCCCGATGTATTTTTATTCTAACATATAAAAACAATTTTGTCAATAGTATTTGCAAGAAAAATATTATAAACTTGCAAAAATGCTGCTTTTTAATAAAATATCACACTATAATATAAATATATTTGAAATGTATGCTTTATAATCCTGCGAAATTGGTTTGCAGTATTAAAATTGTATTAAAACCGCCGTTTCTGTTGACAAAACTCTGAAAATGTGGTATCATTAACTGTGTAACTGTTTTGTAACCATTTCGGAAAAACATATATTACATTTTTATAAACAGAAAGGCGGAATAAAATGATCTGCAAAAAATGCGGCAGCGAATGCCCCGACGGAAATATATTCTGCGAAGCCTGCGGCGCAGAGCTGGACGCTCCTGTGCTTCCCGAAAATGTGGACGATAAAGGACATATGAAGAAACAGGCTAAGCCAAAAAAGGAAAAGGCACCAAAGCCCCGTAAGCCCAAAAAAGAAAAGAAGCAGCGCACTGCCGAGGAAAAGGCGGCTTTGGCAAAGAAGCTCAAGGCAGGGGGAATATGCCTTGCACTTATTGCCGTTATCGTTATTATTGTCATTATCACGCAGCTGTTAGGCTCAAACGATGGCTACAATGCCGCTCAGAAGATTCCCGTGGGCAGGAACGTGGCATTTGCCGAGTCCGAGACGGGTCTTACCTTCTCCGAGAAGAGCACCAACGGCATGATCAACAACATGACAAGCTTCGACTACATATGCATTTCCGACAAGACCACCAAGGTTAGCGGTTCCGAGCAGCCCAGATGGGTCATTCTCCTCACTGTGGGCGAGGACGATATCATCACCGCTGTGGAGTATTACGACTTTACTCAGCTAAAGCTCAACTGGAAGGGCAGAAAGATGGCTGAAATGCTGGATCAGAACTCTCTTGATTACGGCATGAGCATCAAGAATGTGAACAAGAAGCTGGGTCTCAAGCCCTATTACATCAAGCGGACTGTATCCAATGATTCTACCTATTGCTACAGATATTTCTACACCGACCCCGATGAGGGATATGATCGTGCCTACAATTATTATGTGGAATTTTCCGATGTGGAGATGGCGGTGAAGAATGTAAATTACCGTGAGATAAACTATGCGGCAACCATTCTTGCGGCAGGAGAGGCATCTCCCGCTGCTGCGGACAGCGATCCCGAGGCGGTTTCAGAGGAGAACGGGGAAGCTTCCGAAGAGGACGGTTCAGAGGAAGGCTCTGAGGAATAATTCATATTATTTTATCGGTCGGGCAGTTTGTCCGACCGATTTTTTATTTCAGCATAATTTCGGAAAGGACAGCGCCCTCCATATCCTTAACGGTGAATTTACCCTCCTCGTAAATAACGTAGCTGCGTGGATTTCCGCCCTTTGGCAGAGATACGGAGCCTGTGTTGATGATATATATACCGTCCTTTTCCTCTGTGCGGAAAAGATGAGTATGACCGCTTATGACAACATCTCCCTTATTGAGTATGGACATATTATCGGGGTCGAAAAGGTGTCCGTGTGTGCAGAAAAACATTCTGTCCTCAAGCCAGAGCGTCATATAATCCGCCATAACGGGGAACTGAAGCACCATCTGATCCACTTCGGCTTCGCAGTTTCCCCTTACGCAGAGAAGTTCCGTTTTCATTCCGTTCAGCATGGAGATGACCTCCTTTGGAGCATAGCCCTCGGGAAGATCGTTTCTGGGACCGTGATAGAGCAGATCGCCCAGAAGGATAAGCTTCTTAGGAGCTTCCGCTTCGTAACGTTCAAGCAGCTTTCTGAGACAAGCGGCTGAACCATGTATATCCGAGGCAAACATCAGCTTCATAAAAAATTTTCCTTTCCGTTATTCACGGGCTGATTTTTTTCAGCCGGAAAAGCATTACAGCCGCATAAATCTTTTTTTCCGTTCCCGACTTTGTGAACAGCCTTGCCCTCTGCCGCATAAATTATAATACGGCATCAGCTCAGTCTGGCAGGACGGGCGGCGGGAGAACGCAGAGCTTCCGTCCATGGGAGACCCGTCCCATCGGTACCGGGTGTCGTTTTATATAAATTGTACCCGTCCGTTCCTGCGGACGGGTACTGTATTATTCCGATGAAACTTCAAAATATACTTCGTTTTCGCTTATTAGTGCGGAATTTACGTCAATTGTGTATTTGAAATAAAGCACTCCGCCGTCCTCAGTCAGACGGTTTATTATCCGTGAGGCTGATACACCAAGAAGCATATCGCCGTATTCGGTGCCGTAGTGGCAGTGGTGGCGGCGGTCCTTCTCAATAACAAGATGAGCCTCCGCAGAGCCGCTTCTTGTCATGGAGGCAAGAGTTTCTCCGATGCAGGAAACGGTGGTGGTGGAGCCTGCAAAGCCTGTTGCTTCGCTGTCCTCGTAGGATATCTCCCAGCCCTGCGCATTGCCCAGCATAACGGGCTTGTATGTCCCTTGGGTGATAAGCTCCATAACATCGGGCAAGCCGTTTTTTGTATCCGAAACGCTTTTAACGGTTATAGTGACTTTTTTTGCTTTTGACGGAGCCATTTTTTTCATTCCTTTTATTGTGATCTTCTTTTTATTTTTGAAGTATATCGTCAATGGATATCTGGGTTACCTCTCCCATCAGGCGGCTTCCGATAAATGCATGGGCGTTTGCTTCAAAAAGCTCCTTGCTGTCGCTTGTGAAATAGGAGACCCTACCGCTTTCGGTGCGCTCGGAGAGCATATTTTTTCCGGCAAGCATATTCATGGTGTATTTAGCCGCTTCCGCCCCCGAGGAGATAAGCTTTACGTTCTCTCCCATATATTCTGCAATGGCATCGTGGAGAATGGGATAATGGGTGCAGCCTAAAATGAGAACGTCCACATTTTCGTCCTTGATGGGCTTCAGGTAACGCTTTATCATTTCCTTTACCACGATATCATTGGGGTCGGTAATTCCGTTTTCCACCATGGGGACAAGCATTGTGCAGGCGTTTCCGATAACAACAGCGTCCTGCCTGATGTTGCGGATAGCTTTGCCGTAGGCTCCCGAGCGGATAGTTGCCGCTGTGCCGATAACGCCTATCCTGCCGTTTCGTGTGGCGGCGCAGGCTGCCTGAACTGCGGGGATAACAACTCCCGTGAAGGGTATATCACCTGCGAAATCCTTCTGTTTGCCCACTATGGAGGAAACTGTGCCGCAGGCGGCGATTATCATTTTAACATCGTGGCTTTTGATGAAATTAACGTCCTGACGGGCATATTCGAGGATAGTTTCCTTGCTTCTTGTGCCGTAGGGAACTCTGGCGGTATCTCCGAAATATATGATATTCTCCGATGGCATGAGCTTCATAAGCTCGGAAACGCAGGTGAGTCCGCCAAGACCCGAATCAAAAACGCCGATAGCCTTTTCACTGCTTTCAGTCGAAAAATCTGCCATAGTATTATCTGTTACCTTTCATCAGTTTCTTTCAAATGCAAGCTTTATCAGTCTGTCAAGAAGCTCACTGTAAGGGATACCCAGCTTTTCCATGAGCTTCGGGTACATACTTATTGATGTAAATCCGGGCATGGTATTAAGCTCGTTCAGGTACACCTTTCCATTATCCGCAAGGAAGAAATCCACTCTTGAAAGACCGAAGCAGCCAAGCGCCTTGAATGCCTTTACAGCGGTCTCACGGATCTCCTTTGAAGCCTCCGTGGGGATGTCCGCAGGGATATTCAGTCCCGATGTTCCCAGTATGTACTTTGCGTCATAATCATAGAAATCGTTGCAGGAGAGAATTTCTCCCACGTCCGAGGCAAAGGGATTGTCCGTTCCGAGAACGGCACATTCCAGCTCCCTTCCCTTGATAAATTCCTCAACAATGACCTTTTTGTCATGGGTGAAGGCAAGCTTTACGGCATTTTTCAGATCCTCAAAGCAGGATGCCTTGTTTACTCCCACCGAGGAGCCGCTGCAGGCGGGCTTTACGAAAAGGGGATAGTCAAGCTCGTCCGCAATGCGCTCGCATACGGCATCTAAATTACCCAGATCGCTCTGTCTTACCGTTCTGTATTTTGCCATATTAACGCCGTTCTTCTCTAAAACGGTGTGGGCGTATTCCTTGTCCATGCAGGCGGCAGAGGCAAAGCAGCCGCAGCCTACATAGGGTATTCCCGACATATCGAGAAGTCCCTGCAAGGTGCCGTCCTCGCCGAATTTTCCGTGAAGAACGGGGAATACCACATCGACCTTTACAATGGTGATGCGGTTGTCGGTTATCTTTGCAATGCCTCTGTAAAGAGGGTCGGGAAGAATTGCTGCGGGAACGCAGTCAGGGTCGCTTTCCCATCTGTCCTCCTTGATGCAGGAGATATCGCCGGGATAGAAGAACCATCTTCCCTTTCGGGTGATACCGATAGGGATTATCTCATATTTCTCGGGGTCGAGATGAGATATTACGTTTGAAGCTGAAATAAGCGAGATATCATGCTCGTTTGACATTCCGCCGAAGATAACGGCGACTCTTGTTTTTGCCATTCGGCTCATTCCTTTCAGATTAGGACTTGATTGATGTTATATAATATTCCCGAATAGGGGAGATTATGCCTTTGCCTGACGGGAAAGCTCCCTTATCTGTTCGGAGGTGAAATTGTATTTCTTTCCGCAGAAATGACAGCAGACCTCGGAATTTTCCTCTTCCTCCGCCATTTCGTCAAGCTCTGCGCTGCCTATGGAAATAAGCGCTCTTTCAACTCTTTCCCTTGAGCAGTCGCATTTGTATGAGGCGGTGAGATCGTCCATAACATTAGGCTTTAAGCCCTCAAGTACCTTCATTGCCATTTCCTCGGCGGTAACGCCTGAGGAGAGCATCTGTGTGACCGAGGGAAGAGAATTTACATTCTTTTCAAGGATATCAATGCAGCTTTCGTCCGCAAAGGGAAGAAGCTGGACAAGATATCCGCCTGCCGCCTTTACGGTAAGGTCGGGATTAACGAGAACTCCCAGTCCGCAGACAGTGGGTATCTGCTCGGAGATGGCAAAGTAGCTTGCGATATCCTCGGCTATTTCGCCCGATACAATTGGCACCTGACCGCAATAAGGCTCTTTTAAGCCAAGGTCTTTGACTACCGAAAGAGTACCTTCCTTTCCTACCGCACCCGAAACGTCCAGCTTGCCGAACTTGTTGAGCGGTATCTCAACAACGGGATTGCAGACGTAGGATTTTACGTTTCCGAAGCTGTCCGCAACGGCGATAAGAGCGCCTGCGGGACCGTTGCCGTTCATTCTCAGGGTGAGGGTATCCTTTTCGCCCTTGAGACCTATTCCCATCAGGGAGGCGGCTATTGTGAGCCTTCCCAAGGCGGCGGTGACTACCGCAGAGGTCTTGTGTATTCTTTCAATTTCCGAAACGATGTCCGTAGCGTCAATGGCTGTTGCCACAACTGATGCGTCCTCGGAGATCGTTCTTACGATTTTTGCCATAACAGAGGTTACTCCTTTTATTATCGGCACATTGGCTTTTTTGCCACGAATACCAGCTTTTCGCTTTCGGGTCGGGGTGGTTCAAGGGAATCATAGTCATAGACCGCTTCCACTGTCATTCCCGCACTTGTCAGTACCTTTTCGATAATCTCACGTTCAAAGGCGATTTCCGAAAGCTCGTCTGTGTATCTGTCATATGCGCCGTTTTCATTTTTTTCAAATATATCGAGAGAGATATCCACCCGATTATCGGGGGAATTTTCCGCAAATGTGTTCTGCCAGACGCAGTAAACATCCTCAAGGTCATATACATAGGTGCTGTTCCCGAGAATGTTTTTGTGCTTATAGGGGGTGTTCATGTCGAATATGAACAGTCCGCCCGGCTCGCAGAAAAGGGAGACTCTCTCAAAGGTCTTTCTGATATCCTCAAGGCTCCCGAGATGATTTATGCTGTCAAGAGCGCAGAGGGTCACGTCGATGGTGCCGAACATATCAAGCCTTGTCATGTCCTGACAAAGATACTGTATGGGCAGTCCGCTTTCAAATTTCTTGTCCATGGCGCAGGAGAGCATTTCCTCGGAGGCGTCTGTCCCGATAACGTCATAGCCCATTTTGGCAAGCTCCTCGGAAAGGCTGCCCGTTCCGCAGGCAAGGTCTAAAAGTATTCCCTTTTTGCCGCCATGGAGCTTTATGAGACTGTCGAAATATTCCGCTCTTGCCTTGTAGGATATATTTTCGGTGAGCCTGTCATAAAAATACGCAAATGCGCTGTAGCCGCTCAATTTTTACTTGTCCTCCTCCGAGCCTTCTGCGCCTGTGTTCACGCCGAGAATATCGTCGGTGGAAACTCCCTTCAGGCGGTCGAATACTATGCGGTAGCCCTCGCCGCTGTATTTGCTGTTAAGGGTGCGGTTCACACGGCTGATGGTTGCGGTGCTTGCGCCTGTGCCTGCAACGATATTGTTGTATATCTTCTTCTCGGAAAGCATTTTTGCCACCAGCATTCTCTGAGAGAGAGATTTCAGCTCCAGAGAGGTGCAGAGATCGTCCAAGAATTTCGCACATTCCTCCCTTGTTTCAAGGCAGAGGATAGCGTCATAAAGAAAGCCTAAGCTCTTTTCGTCTGCTCTGTTTTCATCCATGATTTATACAGTCCTTTCGGTAATATTTTTTCCTTTTTTATTACGGAATAGCTATAATTCTATTTTAGCACTCTAAAATATAAAAGTAAAGAGGAAAATGTATAATTTAATAATTTAGTAACAATTTAAGTCGCCTATGGCAGGATATGGTCGGGGTATTCAAAAATTTGCACAAGCCATATGTTTGCTGCCCCTCGAAAATAGTCGAATTTTCCGAAATGAAAAAACCGCCCGAAAATTGTATTGACGGCGGGGCAAACATGGTTTATACTTAATATGTATAGCTGCCTGCGTTCAGGGGAAATCTCCATAGCGGGTGCGTTCATTTTTTCGGTAAAGGAGCATTTTTTCATTGGATACTATTGTTTCCGCTTCGATTCTCAGCGCGGATGTTTGCCGTCTGGGACAGGAGCTTGAAAGGATAAAGGAAAGCGGCTGCGACCATGTTCATTTTGATGTTATGGACGGGGTATTCGTGCCGAATATCAGCTTCGGTATTCCCGTTCTTTCGGGAGTCAGAAAGCATACGGATATGTTTGTTGACGTTCATCTTATGATAACAGACCCTCTTAAATATATCGGCGTTTTTGCGGACAGCGGTGCAGATATGATCAGCTTTCATCTTGAATCCCGGTCCGACCCTGCCGCCGTTATCAGTGAGATAAAGGCAAAGGGAAAAAAGGCGGGCATTGCTATAAAGCCCGCAACTCCCGTCAGCGAGGTCCTTCCCTTTGTAAAATCGGTGGACATGGTGCTTGTTATGACTGTGGAGCCCGGCTTCGGCGGTCAGGGCTTTATGCATGATATGCTCCCGAAAATAAGTGAGCTGAGAGCTTATGCGGAGAGGGAATGTCCCGGACTTCACATTCAGGTGGACGGCGGCATAAACGCTGAGACCGCTGCTCTTGTGAGAGAGGCAGGGGCGGATATCCTTGTTGCAGGCTCATATCTCTTCAAGGGCGATATGGCTGCCGCAGCCCGTTCCATGAGATAGCTTTGCAAGCAGGGCAACGGCATTTTTCGGGATTATGGTCCTGTCATGCTCGGAGAGCTTTGCGAGAGTGTTATCATCGGCAGGGACAATCCTTGTTTCAAAGGAGCCTTCTAAAAGCAGCATTTCCTCGGGCAGACAGGCTATGAGCCGCAGATGATCCTTTCCTCCCACAAGGGAGCTTTCGGGGCAGCTTATTCTCAGCTCGGATATTCGGCGGCACAGCTCTATGATACTGTCGGCGGAGTATGCAGTGATTATCATTTTGCAGAGCCTTTCTGCGCTTCTGTTTCGGGTCATAATAAAAAAACACCCTCCCCATTTTGCGGGATATATTTCAACCGAAATGCGCTGTCTGCCCCCTTCGGGAAATGCTTTTTCAGCCATTTCGGAGATAAGCGGCAGGGCTGCGGCAGAGCCGTTAAGCAAATCAGATGCGGTCAGTCCCGCACGGCGCAGCTCGTTTCCTGTGATAACGGCTTTGGCGGTGGCTGCTCCTGTTCGTTCTATGCGCAAGGCGTTCCCCCCGTTCGGAAAGTCTGAAATTTGTAAGGATAATTATTTTATGAAAAAGAATGAACCTCGTATGCTAACCACTTTTGTCCGCAGCGGCAAAGACAGGGAGAGCCGCCGTCCCGAGGATTTCGGCGCCATGGTAAGTCTCCTTCCGGTTCTTTCGGTCACTGCGGCAATGTCCGTTTATTATTACGGAATGAGGGCGGCTGTTCTTGCGTTCCTGTGCGCGGCGGTCTGCTGGGCTTTGGACATTCTCTGTCTTATTATGCAGAGAAGGACGCTTCATATCCATGACATTTCCCCCATAATAACAGGGCTTACTATCGCTCTGATGATGCCTGCCTCAGTTCCTTATACCGTTGCTGCCGCTGCCTGCGTATTTGCAATATGTATTGCAAAGCACCCCTTCGGCGGTCACGGGAGAGAGATAATAAACTGTGCTGCGGCAGGATATATCTTTGCAGAGCTTTGCTTTCCCTCAGCGGTTCTG
>JAGBFZ010000403.1 GCA_018110855.1 Oscillospiraceae bacterium | reverse complement strand
TGTTAAACAGCTATACTACGGGGCTTTCTCCCTCGGTAATGGCATATATCATTGGCGAGACGGTGGGGGAGAGGTATAAAGGAAGCGTTACCGCAGACGAGATAGGTCTCCCTGTGGAAACAGGAAAATATGCTCTGCCCTGCGGCTCAACTGCGATGTTTATCGCACAGTCTGCGAAATAACGGAGGCATTATGGAAAATATTATTTCTGCAAAGGATCTGATGTTCTATTACTCCGAGCCGTCCGAGGAGGAGAACGGAGACAGCGGCGAATCGGGAAAAGTCCTTGTTTTCGAGGATCTGGACCTTGATATAAAAAAGGGCAGCTTTACCGTTATCCTCGGGCATAATGGCTGCGGAAAATCAACCTTTGCAAAGCATACAAATGCGATACTTCTTCCCTGCGGCGGAAAAATGACTGCTGCGGGCTTTGATACTTCCGATGAAAGCAGGCTTTTTGACATCAGAAAGCATATCGGAATGGTGTTTCAGAATCCCGATAATCAGATAGTGGCTTCGGTTGTTGAGGAGGATGTGGCGTTTGCGCTTGAAAACATGGGCGTTCCTCCCGATGAAATGCGTGTGCGCGTTGACGAGGCTCTCAAGGCTGTGGGAATGTATGAATACCGTGAGCACGCTCCTTCGCAGCTTTCGGGCGGTCAGAAGCAGAGAGTCGCTATTGCGGGCATAATCGCAATGCAGCCCGACTGCATCGTTCTTGACGAACCGACTGCTATGCTCGATCCTGCAGGACGAAGAGAGGTCATGAAAACCATAAAGCGGCTCAATCGTGAAAACGGTGTAACCATTGTTCTTATCACTCATTATATGGACGAGGCGGCGCAGGCGGACAGAGTTGTGGTCATGGACGGGGGAAAGGTCATTCTTGATGATACGCCCTCCGAGGTATTCTCCCATGTGGACAGGCTCAGAGAAGTGGGACTTGATGTTCCGCAGTCAACTCAGCTTATGTATTTGCTTCGTGAAAACGGCAGAGCAGATGCCGACACTCACATAATCGGCGAGGAAGAATGTGCCGATTATCTTGAAAGGCTGCTTCGGGGACAGTGATTTTTTAATCATATTCTAATCCTGTTTATTTGCAGATTTAAGGTTGACGTGGTATTATAATATCACGCTCAAAGCATAAATCTGAAAGGGAATTTCAATATGATGATTCTTACGCTTATTACTCTGGTATCGCTGCTTATAATTGCAGGTATTACTGTTTTATCGCTGTTTTCGGGAGTGGGAGTTCTGCTGTTCATGTGCATCGCGGCTATCGTGTGCATTATTGCAGGGGTATGGCTCCTGCTTTCACTGCTGGGCAAGGGGATATTTTCACTGCTCAAATGCGTTGTTTTTCTCGTTCTCATGCTGATACCTGCGGTGAATATCATTGCTCTTATCGCTCTGATAGTTATTTCTTACAGATCGCTGAAAAACAGTTAAGGGGAGTATTTTATGATCTCTGTAATTATTTCACTGATCATTACAGCTTTTGCTGTGGGGTATTTTATTTCTGACTGCCGGGGGAAGCTGAATGGGGAATACATCGGCACGGGTGTAATTTACCTTATATTTCCGCTTCTTCATGCATTAGCAATCGGAATATCTTCTGCTGTATTGTTTGGGATCAAGCCCGATTTCGGCATTATAGATGACGATACTTCGTGGAAAAAAATAATTTATATCATTATCTGCATTGTCATTGCGGTCCCCGAGCTGATAGTATCGGTTATCGGTGCTGTCAGATTTATCGGCAAAAACCGCAGATTGGGCTTTTCTGACGCTCATTACAGGCTGAGCATGATCTCGGCGGTTCTATGTATTCCGTTTGGTGCTGCAGCTATGGCTTTTGCTGTTATGCTGTGCATTGGAATGATTTCGTATATTTCTTTGGGAATGTTGGCTATCCTGTTCATTGGACTGTTTACTTTCTGCATTGGCTTTGTGATCGTGATAGTGCTATTCCCGTTTATTATGGCATATTGGGGTGTTTCAGCCGTTATCGGCTGTCTTCCTGCAATAAATATCACGCTTATCCTCGGTGCGGTTTTCTGCATTTTTTATCTTATTGCCGCATACGGCGGAATAAGCTCTGCCGTCTCCCTTTGCAGAGAGGGAAAGATCAGCAAAAAAAGAGCAGTTCTGTATTCGGTTCTGTCTCTGTTTATGTTTACAAATATTTTTGCGCTTTCTCAGATGAAAGCCAAGTGATTTATCGGAAAATAAAAACATTATCCCATAGCGGAAATGTATTTTAAATTCGGAGGTTTAAATGGCTATTATCAAAACCGAAAAGCTGACCTACACCTACAGTCAGGGGACGCCCTTTGAAAAGACTGCGGTGAATAATGTTGATCTCGAGATCGAAGAAGGGGAGCTTGTGGGCATTATCGGGCACACAGGCTCGGGTAAGTCTACCCTTATCCAGCACCTCAATGGGCTGATTAAGCCAACATCGGGCAGGGTCATCATTGACGGGACGGATATCTGGAGCAAGGACGTGAAGCTTCGGGATATCCGCTTTAAGGTGGGCTTGGTTTTTCAGTATCCCGAATATCAGATATTTGAGGAGACGGTTTATAAGGACATTGCATTCGGTCCTAAAAATATGGGGCTTGACGTAAAGGAGATTGATAAGAGAGTTCGGGAAACTGCAGAGCTTGTGGGAATCAGTTCCGAGCTTCTGAATAAGTCTCCCTTTGAGCTTTCGGGCGGTCAGAAGCGAAGGGTCGCCATTGCGGGCGTAATGGCAATGCGTCCCAAGGTGCTTATACTTGACGAGCCTACCGCAGGGCTTGACCCGAAGGGACGGGAGACTATCCTCGGGCAGGTCAAGAGATACCATGAGGAAACAAAATCAACAGTCATGCTTGTTTCTCACAGCATGGAGGATGTTGCTCGCTTTGCAAGCAGGATACTTGTTATGAACAGGGGAGAGGTGCTTTGCTATGACACTCCTCCTGCCGTTTTTGCGCGGGCTGATGAGATCTCCGCGGTGGGACTTTCGGTCCCTCAGATAACAAAGATATTAGCTGTTCTCCGCAGCAGGGGAATTGATATCAGAGGAGACGTTTATACTGTGGAATTTGCCCTGAAAACCATCAGCGAATATCTTGAGAGCCATGGCAGGGGAGGTATTGCAAATGCTTAAGGACATTACCATCGGACAGTATTTCCCCGGAAATTCGCCTGTTCACAAGCTGGATGCGCGGTTTAAGATAGTTATAACTGCCGTATTCATCATAATGATCTTTTCCGCAGACAGCTTTTTATCGCTGTTTCTTGCGCTTTTATTCTTTGTTATCGCCTTTGCCTCCTCAAAACTTTCACCAAAGCTCATTATTAAAAGCATGAAGCCGATCGTGCCTATTATCATATTCACATCTGTGCTGAATATCTTCTTTATTGATGGCGTTACGGTCTTTGAATTATGGAAGATAAGGATCACGGATAACGGGCTTATTACCTCGGGATATATGATAATAAGGCTTATTGCGCTTATCTGTGGTTCATCGCTGCTTACCTACACAACATCGCCTATTGTGCTTACCGATGCAATCGAGCAGATGATGAAGCCCTTGGGAAAGCTGCATTTCCCGGTTCATGAGCTTGCAATGATGATGACCATTGCTCTTAGATTTATCCCCACTCTCATTGAGGAGACGGACAAGATAATGTCCGCTCAGAAGGCAAGGGGAGCGGATATGGACAGCGGTACGCTGGCTCAAAGAGCTAAGGCGCTGGTTCCTGTCATTATTCCGCTTTTTGTTTCCTCCTTCAGAAGAGCTGAGGAGCTTGCTCTTGCTATGGAGTGCCGCTGCTACAACGGCGGTGAAGGACGGACAAAGCTGAAATCATTGGTGTCGGGCGGCTCGGATTATGCTGCACTGTGTCTGTCGCTGCTGTTTTTATGCGGCGTTCTGATAATCGACATGGGAAAGATAATTATCTGATCGGAAAGGGGGCTTTGGCTTGTCAGCCCGCAATTTAAAAGTCAAAATCGCATACAACGGGACGGCATACCATGGCTTTCAGAGACAGGAAAATGCTTTGTCTGTTCAGAATGTCCTTGAGGACAGGCTTTCCCGTCTTACCGCTTCCGATGTGAAGATCAACGGCTGCTCCCGAACAGATACGGGTGTTCATGCAAATGAATATTTCTTTTCTTTTAATACCAGCCATACCATTCCCTGCGGAAATATTATCCGCGGAATGAACAGTATCCTTCCTGCCGATATTGCTGTTCTTGACTGCGAAGAGGTCTCACCGGATTTTCATGCAAGATATTCATGCACAGGAAAGGAATATGTTTACAAGATCCTTAACCGAAGCGTGCGAGACCCGTTTCTTGACGGTCTTGCGCTTCATTATCCCTTTGAGCTTGATATTGATAAGATGAACAGGGCGGGAAAATATATTGAAGGCACTCACGATTTTCTTTCCTTCTGCGGTTCCCTTGGCGTGAAGGATAATACTGTCCGCACAGTATCTCTGTGCGAGGCAGGGCGTGAGGGTGACATGGTCATTCTGACTGTCAGGGGAGACGGATTTTTATACAACATGGTCAGGATAATCGCAGGAACTCTGATGGAAGTAAGCGAAGGACGGATATCGCCCGAGGAGCTTCCCGATATAATTGAAAGCAGAGACAGGAACCGTGCGGGTATTACTGCAAAACCCTGCGGTCTCTATCTCAACCGTGTATTTTATGATTGAGGAGGCGTTAAAATGCCCGTTACGGATATTTCCGAGCTTAGAAAAAGGAGACAGGCTAAGCAGACGAAAAATTTGATAATAAAGGTGTTCATCATTCTTCTTATCTGCGGTGCTGCGCTAATCGCCGCCTTGACAAAGGATATGTGGATGCCGTATTTCAAGGGGATACTTACGAATATCCCGGAAAATCTTTCCTCAGAGGAAACTGCGGAAATGTCTGAGGGGAAATTTCCTCTGAAGGTGGAGGGCGGCTCAGGCTTTCAGCTTATGGATATGGATGGCTCACTTGCCCTTCTTGATGAGTCCCGTTTTCATGTTTACAGCACAGACGGAAAGGTCATGAATGAGCGTCAGCACACCTATGCCAATCCTATTCTCTGCGTTTCAGGCTCAAAGGCACTTATTTACGATGAGGGCGGCAGAGATTTCAGCCTTGAAAGCAAATATAAGAATATTTATTCGAAAACCGCAGATGATGTTATCTATCTTGCAAAGCTGTCTGAATCGGATTATGCTGCTGTTGTTACCAGATCGGACAAGTATCTTGCAATGCTGAAGATCTATGATCCTATGGGCAATCCCATTTTCACATATTTCAGCTATGACAGCCGTATTATTAATGTGACTTTTAATGAAAACAGCAGCGGATGCATTGTTACTGTCCTGAGCGCTGAGGGAGGTCAGCTCATATCACGCATGAAGCGGTTCGATTTTAATGATACCGAGCCAATGTGGGAGAGCGATGGCGTCGCTACCCTTGCTCTTGATGTGGAATTTACGGACGATGGTATCATTATGATCGGTGATACTGTTTCTGCGGGCTTTACACGGGATGGTGAACTTGTTTCTCAGTATACTTACAGCGATCCCATCACCGATTATAACACTTCCGGGAAAATTTCTGCGGTTATTACCGAAAACAGCGATATCAGAAAGACTGAGCTTATCTCGTTTATCGGAGCAGACTGCTCTTCTCCTGTTGTGATCTCTCTGGACGAGGAGGCAAAGAAGGTTTACACCGATAATTCACAGGTATATATCCTGAATGATTCGGGGATAAAAATATTCAGCTCTGACGGGATATTAAACGGTGAAATTTTGCTTGAGGACGATTTTGACGATTTCTGCAAATGCTCAAAATACATATTCCTGTTAGGATATGACAGTGTAAACCGCATAAGCTTCAGCGGTTAACCATTTTGTTTCGAGGTGAAAAAATTATATAATGATCCAATATGTCTATGACATCGGGGCGGCAGTTATCCTGATCGCATTTATCGGACGGGGATTTAAGCGTGGTGTGCTCAGGACGGTTCTCAGTCTGATCTGCATGATTATTGCTTTTACCGCTGCTGCAGCTTGCTCGTCATATCCTGTGACATCAAAAATATACGATGATTATTTCTCGGCTGTAATAAACGAGCATATTGATTCAGCAGTTAAGGATGTAAGAGACGAAGCATCAAAAAGAATTAAAGGTGAGGCTGAGCAGTCCGCAGACAGGTTCATTGATGAAAATCTGGGAGGCTCAGAGGAGCTGAAGCAGCTGGTCAGGGATTATCTGGGTACTGACGATGATGTACTTCGAAGTCAGATATCAGAAGCCTTTGCATTTTTTCAGCTGGATGTGAACACCCTATTGACTAATCAGTATTTTCGTGATAAAATAGATAGTATAGCCTCTGAATACAGCGGCTCTGTTGCGGAAGAAATAAACAGCAGGCTTCCATTGGGGATAACGGTATCTGAAAACTCGGTGGAAGAGATATTTAAGGATAAAGATGCCCATGAAGCGTTTATTTATGAGCTTTTGGGGATAAAAGACAAGGATTCGCCGACAACAGGCGCTGCTGATTATCTTGAGAAAAAAATTGTTCGTCCCACAGCTATCAGAATGATCGGGACCATTGTCTGGGTGATAGTTTTTTCTGTCGTCAGCATTTTGCTTAGAATAGTTGTAAATATTATTCTTATTGTGAGAAAGATCGAGCCTGTTAAGGCTTGTGATTCACTTCTTGGAGGCGTCCTCGGTGCAGCTGTGGGAGTTATGGTGATTGTCGCTTCGGTCATTCTGATAGTTATTTTAGTTCGGCTTACCGGCGGAATGACCTATATGAACGAGGATATTTTTTCCGAGACTCTATTCTTCGGCAGGTTGTACGACATGGCGAAGGGCTTCGGTTTTCTGAAATAATGTAAATAACTTTATTGTCCGACGATCATTCGGGCGGAAAGGATTGATTTAATGCTTTGCACCAGATGCAAAAAAAGAGAGGCAATGGTGTTCATCACATCAATGCAGGGCGGAGAAAAGCGGAATGAAGGGCTTTGTCTTGTATGTGCCCGTGAGCTTAATGTGCCTCAGATCAAGGAATATATGGATCAGATGGGTGTTACTGATGACGATATAGAGGAATTTGCCGATGCAATGAGCGGAGTAAAGGACAGCTTTGATATGGAAATGTTCAATCAGGGCGGTACGAATTCTCTGCCCGGGTTTTTCAATGCTCTTTTCGGCGGAGGCTTGCAGAATGATAATAAAAAGCCTTCGGAAGATGATTCTGTCTCTGAATCCGATACGGAAGCCACTGAGAGACGGGAACGTATCAGAAAGGGCAAGGACGCAAAAGAATCAAAAGCAAAAAAGAGAAAATATCTCAGCTCCTTCTGCACAGACCTTACCTCCCGTGCAAAGGAAGGCAAGCTGGATACCATTATCGGAAGAGATAAGGAAATTGCCCGCACGATACAGATACTCTGCCGCAGACAGAAGAACAATCCCTGTCTGATCGGTGAGCCCGGCGTGGGAAAAACTGCAATTGCAGAAGGTCTTGCTCAGAGGATCGCATCGGGGGACGTTCCCTTTCAGCTTGCTGACAAGGAGGTTTTTCTTCTTGATCTTACCGCTCTTGTGGCGGGTACACAGTTCCGCGGTCAGTTTGAAAGCCGTATGAAGGGGCTTGTGGACGAGGTCAAGGCTGAGGGCAATATTATCCTTTTTATTGATGAGATACACAACATTGTGGGAGCGGGTGACAGCGAAGGCTCTTCCATGAATGCTGCCAATATCCTCAAGCCGCCTCTCAGCCGCGGCGAGGTTCAGGTCATCGGTGCGACCACCTTTAAGGAATACCGCAAGTATATCGAAAAGGACAGCGCACTTGAAAGACGTTTTCAGCCTGTTACCGTAAATGAGCCAACTGTTGATGACACAGTTGAGGTTTTAAAGGGTATCAAGCATTATTATGAAGAGCATCATAAGGTCAAGATCAGCGATGAGCTTATCAGGCTCTGTGCTGTGCTTTCGGAAAGATATATAAACGACAGATATCTCCCCGATAAGGCTATTGATCTGCTTGATGAAGCCTGTGCAAACAGAAGCATTTCCAGTGAAGTGCTTGCAGAGCATCAGAAAAAATCGGTGCAGGTCTCGGAGCTTGAAAACGAAATAAAGACTCTTGAGGACGGCAGCGAGCCGAATTTTGAGACTCTGGCAGAGAAAAAATCGGAACTTATCAGGGAGAAGAACGAGCTTGACGCACTTACAAAAAAGGTTTCCTCCATAAATGTTACCGAGCAGGATCTGGCGAGAGTTATCGAGCTTTGGACAGGTATTCCTGCAAATAAGATCGAGGAAACTGAGCTTAAAAAGCTCTCGACGCTTGAAGGATCAATGAAAAAGAGGATAATCGGTCAGGATAAGGCTGTTGAGCTTGCCTGCAAGGCTATCAGACGTTCACGGGCACAGCTTTCAAAACGCCGCAGACCTGCTTCGTTTATTTTCGTAGGACCCACAGGCGTTGGAAAGACAGAGCTTGTTAAGGTGATAAATGATGAGCTTTTCAGCGGAAATGACACCCTTATCCGCCTTGACATGACTGAATTTATGGAAAAGCATGCTGTATCAAGGCTTATCGGCTCTCCTCCGGGATATGTGGGCTATGATGAAGCGGGTCAGCTTACAGAAAAGGTCAGACGTCACCCATATTCTGTAGTTCTTTTTGACGAGATTGAAAAGGCTCACCCTGATATTATGAATCTGCTTCTTCAGATACTTGACGAGGGCAAGGTGAATGACGCTCAGGGCAGATCGGTCAATTTTGAAAATACCATTATCTGCATGACATCAAACGCAGGTTCTTCGGATAAGACCACCAGCCTTGGATTTAACAAGACCGAGGAGGATATTTCCAGAGAGAAGGCTATGAAGGCGCTTTCTGATTTCCTCCGCCCCGAATTTCTGAGCCGTGTGGACGAGGTCGTTGTATTCAGTCCTCTTTCCAAGGAGAATTATGCTGAGATAGCGGGTCTGATGCTGTCGGAGATGAAGGAGCCTTTGGCAGAAAAGGGCATTGCTCTCAAGTTTGACAAGAGGGTATTGAATGTCATTGCCGAAAAATCCTTCGGCAAGAAATATGGAGCTCGTGATATCAAGAGCTTTATCCGAACGGAAATTGAGGATAAGATTGCTGATATTATTGTGGAAAATGCAGGAAAAGAGCCGTCGCTGATAAAGCTTTCGGCTAAAAAAGATAACATTGAAGTTACCTGTGAATAAAAAATAGACTGCTGAACGGTTTGTTCAGCAGTCTATTTTTATATAATTTGCAGCAGGAAAAATTTCAGATATTCTGTTTCTTCCACATTCATGAGTATAGGATGATCGGGTGCCTGTCTGCGAAGCTCAATAAGCCGAAGCTCCACTCCTGCCGCCTTTGCTGCGTCTCTTAACATCTGAGCAAAGAGAGTCTCTGTCATAAAATGGGAACAGGACGCAGTTGCAAGATATCCTCCTCTGGGAAGCAGACGCATTGCAAGGGTGTTAAGCTCAAGATATCCGTTTCGTGCATTTCCGACAGTTTTTCGGGATTTTGTAAAAGCAGGCGGATCGAGTATTATGTAATCCGCACTCCTGTCATGGGCTTCAAGTCGGGCTTTCAGAAAGTCAAAAACATCGCTCCGAACAAAATCCATATTCCCCTCAAGTCCGTTGAGAACAGCATTTGAATGTGCCATCTCCACCGCTGAATCGGATACGTCCACAGCAG
>JAGBFZ010000402.1 GCA_018110855.1 Oscillospiraceae bacterium | reverse complement strand
TTTTCAAGAATGGTCATAATACTGCTCATGTACTGCGGACGTGTGGGAAGCGTTTCCTTTGCTCTCATTTTTACGGGAACAAAGAAATTCACGGGCGTTCACAATCCTGTTGAACAGGTAAATGTTGGTTAATGAAAGGAATTTTTTTACTATGCGCTCTGTTCTTATTATCGGTCTGGGTAGATTCGGAAAGACTCTTGCGGCTAAATTCTCCGAGCTGGGCAACGATGTTATGGTGGTTGACAACAATGAGGACAATATCCGCGAATTTATGCAGTATGCTGTGAATGCCAAGATAGCTGACTGCACCAAGCAGGAGGCTCTTGAAAGTCTCGGCGTCAGAAATTTTGACATCTGCTTTGTCTGCATCGGAAGCAATTTTCAGGCGAGCCTTGAAATTACAAGTCAGCTCAAGGAGATGGGCGCCAAAAAGGTCGTGAGCAAGGCAAGCACCAATATCCACGCCAAGTTTCTCGGCAGAAACGGTGCGGACGAGGTGGTTTATCCCGAACGTGACCGTGCCGAGAAGCTTGCTGTTCAGTACAGCCTTTCAAACATTTTCGATTACACTGAGATATCTTCCGACACGGGCATCTACGAGATCCCCATTCTTGATTCATGGGAAAATCACAGCATTATTGAGCTTAATATCCGCAACAAGTACAAAATAAACATTCTTGCCATTAAAAAGGGCGCAGAGGTCGTTTCTATGCCCGGGGCGGACTACGTTTTCAGTCACGGCGATCATGTGCTGGTTCTGGGCAAGCAGAGGGATATGGAAAAATATGTTAGCAAAATAAAATAATTTTTTTGAAAGGAATTGATATTATGAACAAAAAATCGGTTTACAAGATCTCTTACGGTCTTTTCGTTCTCACTGCTTCCGAGGGCGACAAGGACAACGGCTGCATCGTTAACACCGTTATTCAGCTTACAAGCGATCCCATGCAGATAGCTGTGACGGTGAACAAGGGCAATTTTACTCATGACATGATAAAAAATACGGGTAAATTCAATGTTTCCGTTATTGACAACACTGCTCCCTTTGAGCTTTTCAAGCACTTCGGTTTTCAGAGCGGAAGAGATTCCATGAAGTTCGGCACTCCCGATTCCTACAAGTTTGCTCCTAAGTATGCGGACAACGGATTGCTTTATGTTAGTGCTTATGCAAATGCGTTTATGTCGGGAAAGGTCGTTAAGGAAATTGATCTGGGTACTCACACCATGTTTATTGCTGAGATGACTGACGGTGAGGTGCTTTCGGACAAGCCATCTATGACATACGAATATTATCAGGCGAATGTGAAGCCTCGTCCTGCTGCT
This sequence comes from Oscillospiraceae bacterium, assembly GCA_018110855.1. GTDB lineage: Bacteria > Bacillota > Clostridia > Oscillospirales > Ruminococcaceae > Huintestinicola. The sequence continues at coordinate 9,799 of JAGBFZ010000402.1, read as the reverse complement.
CAGAAGAAGTCGGGCTGGGTCTGCAAGGTTTGCGGTTACATTTATGAGGGCGATGTTCTCCCCGAGGATTTCGTTTGTCCTATTTGCAAGCATGGGGCTGTGGATTTTGAGAGGCTTCAGTAAGGTATAATAATTAACGGGTCTCACTCTTTTTTCGGAGTGAGACCCGTTTTTTATTGGTTATTTGCTCGCTTTTATTGCTGCTTCGAGGCTTCTGAGACGTATTTTTACTGCGCCAAGATTGCTTATTTCGTCGATTTTGAGCTGGGTATAGAATTTGCCCTTGGGTTCGAGTATGGATCGCACCTCATCGGTGGTAACTGCGTCTATTCCGCAGCCGAAGGACACAAGCTGGACAAGCTGCATATCGGGCTGGGTGGTAACATACTCCGCTGCTCGGTAGAGCCTTGAATGGTACGTCCACTGATTGAGAACGTGGAGCACGGGCGTTTCTGCAAGGTGGCAGACTGCGTCCTCGGTGACTACTGCCATTCCGAGAGAGGTTATCAGCTTATGTATGCCGTGGTTTATCTCGGGGTCAACGTGGTAAGGTCTGCCGCTGAGGACGATTATGGGCATATTCTTCTTTCTCGCTTCCGAGATTATTTCGCTGCCCTTTTTCACTACTGCTGCATGATAATCCTCAAGAGCCTTCATGCCTATATGCCATGCTTCCTTTACGTCCTTTTTATTTAGGCGGTATTTTCCGAAAACCTTGCACACCGTCTGGACGATATGCTTCTCGAGGTTTACGTCCATATAGGGATAGAGGAAGTTTTCCACGTTAAGCTCGGGGATATTCGCTTTTAAAAGCTCGGGATAGTAGGCTACTACGGGGCAGTTATAGTTATTGTCCGAATGTCCTTCGTCGATATTATAGGTCTCGCAGGGGTAGAAGATGACATCTACCTTCTTTTCGAGAAGGTCTACGATATGTCCGTGGGCAAGCTTTGCGGGGTAGCAGACGGTATCCGAGGGAATGGTATGCTGTCCCTTGAAGTACAGATCCCTTGTACTCTCTGCGGAAAGCTCCGTTTTAAAGCCAAGCTTATGGAAAAAGGCTGTCCAGAAGGCAAGCTGGTCATAGAAGCCAAGCACAAGAGGAAGTCCGATGGTTGCTTTCGGTGCTTCGGGATTGCCGTTATCGGAAAGGCTGCGGATAAGCTGATATTTATACTGATAGAGGCAGGGGGCTTCTTCCTTTTTGGTTATTCCTGCGCCCTTTTCACAGCGGTTGCCGCTGATGAATTTATGTCCGTCCGAGAAGGTTATCATGGTGAGGGAGCATTTTGCGGTACAGCCGCCACAGTTCATCTGACGGGATTTGAAGGAGAAGTCCGCCAGCTTTTCGGGGGTTATCAGATCGGAGGCAAGCTTATTTTCGGCGGCTGAGGTCTCCTTTGCATAAAGTGCTGCGCCGAATGCGCCCATAAGTCCTGCTATGGCGGGTCTTACCACGTCTCTGCCTATTTCCTGCTCGAAGGCTCTGAGCACGGCGTCATTAAGGAACGTTCCGCCCTGCACTACGATGTTTTTGCCAAGCTCCTCTGCGGAGTTTGCTCGGATTACCTTATATATTGCGTTTTTGATGATGGAGGAGGACAGTCCTGCGGAGATATCTTCAACCGAGGCTCCGTCCTTCTGCGCCTGCTTTACTGAGCTGTTCATGAACACTGTGCAGCGGGAGTCAAGGTCTACGGGTCTTTCCGCAAAAAGTCCGAGTCTTGCAAATTCTGCGATATCATAGCCCATTGCCTGAGCAAAGGTCTGTATGAACGAGCCGCAGCCCGAGGAGCAGGCTTCGTTGAGCATGATACTGTCGATGGCGTGATTCTTTATTTTGAAGCACTTGATATCCTGTCCGCCGATGTCGATTATGAAATCTACGTCGGGGCAGAAATATGATGCGGCTTTATAATGGGCAACGGTTTCTACAAGTCCGTAATCTACGCCCACGCCTGCTTTTATTAAATCTTCGCCATAGCCTGTTACGGCTGAGGAGCGTATTGCTATCCTGTCACCGATAAGGCTGTATATCTCCTTTAGCTGTGCGGTTATTACGTTAAGGGGCTGTCCCTTATTTGACACATAATGCTGATAGAGCAGCTTTCCGTCGGGGGTTATAAGCACAAGCTTTGTGGTGGTGGAGCCTGCATCTATTCCAAGGTATGCTTCGCCTTCATAGGTTTTTATATCCTCAAAGGGAAGGTCATGTCTGCCGTGGCGGGCTATGAACTCGTCATACTGCGCCTGATTTTCAAAAAGCCGTCTGCCTGTGATGATATCGTCATTTACCTTTGCGGCTTTCATTTTTTCGGCTATTTCCGCGGCGGTGAACACCTCGGGCTCCGATTCTGCGGCATAGAGTGCGCTGCCGTATGCCATGAAGCACTGGGCATTTTCGGGGAACACGGCATTTTCATCGGACAGCTGAAGGGTATTTACAAAGGCTTTTCTGAGTCCTTTTATAAATGTGAGAGGTCCGCCGAGGAAAAGCACCTTGCCCTTTATCTCCCTGCCCTGCGCAAGTCCCGAAACGGTCTGATCCACTACCGACTGAAATATTGACGCGGCGATATCCTCTCGTCTCGCACCCTGATTGAGAAGGGGCTGGATATCCGATTTTGCGAATACTCCGCAGCGCGAGGCGATGGGATAGAGCTTCTCAGCTTTTGCGGAAAGCTCGTCCATCTCATCTACGGTTATTCCGAGGAGCGTTGCCATCTGGTCGATAAATGCGCCTGTTCCGCCTGCGCAGGAGCCGTTCATTCGCTGCTCTGTTCCTCCTGTGAGGAAGATTATCTTTGCATCCTCGCCGCCCAGCTCTATTACACAATCCGCATCGGGATAGTCCTTCTTTACGGAGATGAATGCGCTGTGCACCTCCTGCACGAAGGGAAGTCCTGCGGCGTTGGCAAGTCCAAGTCCTGCCGAGCCTGTTATGGCAAGGTGAAACTCTGCATCGGGATATTCCCTGCCGATCTCTGCAACCTGCTCTGCGGCTGTTTCACGGACCTTGGAGAAATGGCGCTGATATTTGGCGTGGATTATTTTTCCGTCCTCTAAGATGACTGTTTTTACTGTTGTTGAGCCGATGTCCAGACCCAGCGAATATATTTTTGACATTTTACTGATTATCCTTTCTGAATATTAAGGTGTTCCTTTACAGCGTCCCTGATGCGGGCAGCTATTGCCTCGGGTGAGCCTGTGCCGTCCGCTTTTATCTGTGAATGGGCTATGTACAGGGGTACTCTGTCATTATATATCTCCTCAAGTGATTCCTTGGTATTTGCCATTACTATGGGGCGGTTGGTATCCCCCGAAATGCGGTCGTAGCACGCGTCATAGGGGACATCTATATAGACCACCGTTCCGTATTCTGCGGCGGTCTTTGCATTTATCTCCTTTAGCATTGCTCCGCCTCCGCAGGCGATTATTCCTCCTGCTTTTCCAAGCTCGGCTACGGCTTCGGTCTCCATTCGTCTGAATGAATCCTCGCCTTTTTCCGCAAATATCTGCGGTATGCTCATGCCTGCCTTTTTCTCGATATATGCGTCCATATCCGTATATTCAAGGCTCATCATATCCGCAAGGGCTCTGCCTGCGGTGGTCTTTCCGCAGCCCATAAAGCCGCAAAGGTAAATTGTCATAGTAAGCTCGTTCCTTTCAACGAAATAGTTATATCTCAACCGATTCTCCGAAATCGTCAACGGAATATTCCTTTATTTTCTCAAAAAGCGTTTCCTCAAGGCAGGAATAGAACATTGCAAAAAGCACGTCCGCAAAGCCTAAGAGGAACATATTCTTATTGGTTATCTCCGCAAGGGCGGGGACGTTTGTGTATATATAGGTCTTGTACCAGTCGGCATTATAGGGCGGAAGCCGTTTTGCCTTGCGGACAAGATATTTTATCTCCATGAAGCTCTCGGTCACGGCTTCCTTATAATTCTCCGCTCCCCTTGCCATTACCGCATTGTAGACCTTATAAAGCTGGTCGTCGGTCATGGGGCCGCTCTCTCCCTTGAGATTCTTGAGCACGGGTATTCTTACTGCAAGGCTGTACACCATGAGGGGCAGCACCTTTTCATACTCCTCCCCAAGCATCTCTCCGCAGTTTTTTTCGTCTATTCTCAGTCCCAATGCGGTGAGGGAATCGGTATCGGTTATATTATTGAGGACGATCTTGAAGGCGTCCTTTATGCTTACGGTATAGAAGCTTTCCTCGGCTATTGAGTAGATATATTTTACGGCGTTGAACAGGCACACGCCGCCCTTTACTATCTCCTCGGCAAGCCCGTTTATTGCGGCGGCTTCATTGATAAAATCCACTGTATCATCTCCCGCACTTATCATTCTCGCTTGATCTTCTCCCATTTGGGAAGAGTTATTTTTTTGCCGTTTACGGTGATATCTCCGCTGTCGGAGTCCCCTATGCTGTCGGTGAGAAGCTCCTCCGATTTATATTTGCCGTCCATCATGGCTTCAAGGACGGTGCTGTATTTGGGCGGCTCAAAGGGCTTGAACTCCCTTTCCTCGGGGACGGCTTCCGTTCCTGCGGGGGATATGCCCGAGTCCTCCTTTTCCTCTGCGGCTTTCAGCGCTTCGTTGAAAAGACTGTTAAGCTCGTTTGTATCCGTTACGCTGTGTATGGCGGAGGTGTTTTCCGAATATACTGCGCTGCCCTTATGCTTTCTGCTTTTGCGGGACTGCTTTTTTACTGCGGTCTCCCAATAATCCAGAAATTCCTCCATCTGGGATATTTCCGCATTGCCTTCTCTGAGATCTCGCTTGGTATCGGAAAGATAGCCCGACCATTCTCGGAACTCCCTTTCGGTCATAAGGGTACCTATACGCTTATAAAGCAGGTTATATACCCTCTGGCAGCGTTTTTCAAGCTCCTTTGGTATCTCGATGGGAACAGACTTTTCTTCGGTGACAGGGAGTTCTTTATTCTCCGAATTTTCGGGTATTGCTTCCTCGGGGGGCGTTTCTTCGGGAATTATTTCCTCGGTGAAGGACAGCTGCTCTGCCTCCTGTACACCCGTATCTGCCGTTTCGGTGTGAGCAGGTTTCGGGACAGGCGACTCTTCACTGCGCTTCATTGCCGCAATTCCAAGCTCCTCGGTTATCTGCTCGGAGCAGGTCATTCCGCTGGAATTTACTCTATGGCAATAGGGCGATTTTTCGTTTATATCCCTGACGAAATATTTGCCGCAGCGGGGGCATTTCGAGAGATATATCCCTTTTTCGCTCATAAGGGTAAATTCAAGGTCTATCATTGCTTTGAAGCTGTCGGGGACATATACCTTTTCGGGCAGCTCCGACATGGCTTCAAGCACAAATCTCATATCATTCTCTGCCAGTCGGGGCATATCCTTGACATAGCTGAAGGCGTCAAGGGCGGTCTGGTCTCTGTTATGGTCGTTTAAGTTTCTCTTGTCCCACTGCTCTGCGTCCCGGAGGACGTCGGACAGGCGGCGGTAGATATTTTTCGATGTTCTTCCCATCATAAAGACCGAATCGGGAAGCTGCGAGGGGCTGTACATCTTAACTGAGGGAAGCTTATCCATGGGGCAGCCTGTTTCGTTTGCAGCTACGCTGAAGGCAAGGTCGAAATATTCCGCTCTTGCACGGTATTCCTCGGGACGGAGCATTACGTTGGATTCACATTCATATATGAATTTAAGCTTTGAACGGGCATATTCCTGCATTCGGACGATATTTATCCACTGGTTTATGCCTCTGCTTGTTTTATATTCGCTGACTCTGTAAAATATATTCTTTTCGTAAAGGCTTTTGGGTGAGATACATCTTGCCCACAGCTCCTCGAGACCTATTCCCTCGGAGTGGCATATATATGCGATTATGCAGTCGAGCACCACTGACGCATACTCCGTCTGGGCGCAGGCTTCCACATAGGGGTGGCATTTTACTACGGCGTTTACTGCCATATTTTCCATGTTTTGGGATATCCTGCCCGTTTTTCTGGCGTTCCTGCCTACCTCAATGCACTGCTCCCAGAAATATGTAAAATCAAACTCGGCAAATCTGAGCAGCGATCTCGACAGCTCAAAGCTATGAAAGCTGTTGCTGCCCGGTACTGCGAATACTGCGGTCTCCGTTTTTCTCACCTCTTTGCCTGCTGTCATCACAGGCGCATACTTTGTTTTATTATATCACATTTTTCAACGGATTTCAACTTTTTTTACAAAAAAATTGATGTCCATATTAATGCAAAAAGGAGCCGCTCCGAAGAACGGCTCCCCCATTTTACTGAATTACAATATTCCGAACACTACTATCACTGCGGCCATCATAAATACTGCCGCAAATTCTATTGCTGTGAATACCGATTGTACTATGCTCCGTGCATTATTCTTGTTCATGACCGACTCCTCCTTGATACAGTGTGAATTTGATCTTCTCTGATATTTATATTATACCCTTATTTTGGCTTTATGTCAAGGAATTGTGCTGCCTGTCCTCATTTTCTCCACTTCGCACAAGTTGCAGAAAATTATTAGTGCAATTCGTCAGTTTTTACAGATTATACGTTGAATTTTCCCCATTATATGATATAATTGTATAAAACGATTTATTGAAAGATGGGTGAGCTTTTTGGATTACTCCATTGTCAGAAGCAGAAGAAAGACGGTCGCTCTTTCTGTTGATAAGAACGGCAGGCTTATTGTCCGTGCGCCTTATGGGTTTCCCGATGAGAGGATAGATGAGATCGTTAAGGAGAAGTCCTCGTGGATAGAAAAGCACTCCTCTGCTGCCGAAAAGCGTTCCGAAAGCCGCAGGGAACGGCTTTCCCGTCCGCCTGAGGCTCTCCCTCTTTTCGGTGAGCTGCGGGCTGTGAGCCATGCGGAGCCTTACGGATATATTGACGGCGTTATTCATATTCCCGGGAACATGACACTTGAGGAGCTGCTGCCATATTTACGCAGGCTTTATGCCCGCATTGCAAAGGAATATCTTATCCCCAAGGTATGGCTTGCGGCGGGGGAAATGGGCATGGATATTTCGGCGGTGAGGATAAATTCGGCGGGTACAAGATGGGGAAGCTGCTCTGCTCGGAAGTCGATAAATCTATCCTGGAAGCTCATTGCTGCCGATCCCGAGCTTATTGATTATGTTATCGTTCATGAGCTTTGTCACACTGTTCACATGGATCACTCCGATGCTTTCTGGGAGCTGGTGGCTCGGTTTATTCCCGATCACAAGGAGCGCAGAGACAGGCTTGCTGAGATGCAGAGGGTCATTGCGGAATTCGGGCTGGAGTGAGAAAATCACAGAGCTGCACGTTATGGTTAATGTGCAGCTCTGTTTTTTCTTAAGTTGTGCTTAATCCCTAATTTTTTATTGTTTAAGTCACAACATTTTGTATTGATAATTCTCCCGAAATGTAGTATAATATAAAGTGAATTACTATTTTTTGAGAGGATATGGTTTTAAGTGACTAAAGCAGAAAAGTTCTTTTCCGATATGAAAAATATAAAGATCGCTTTTATCGGCGTGGGCGTGAGCCACACCGAGCTTATTAAGCTCTTTTGCAGAAAGGGGCTTGATGTTACTGTCTGCGACAAAAAAACTGCGGAGCAGATGAAGGAATATGCTGAGCTTTCCGCTGAAGGTGCGAAATTCTCCCTTGGAGATGCTTATCTTGAGGATATTGCGGCAGGTCATTTTGATGTGGTTTTCCGCACTCCCGGAATGTATTATTATCACGAGGCTCTTGTCTCTGCAAGGCAGAGGGGGTCTGCTGTTACCTCGGAAATGGAGGTTTTCTTCGATCTTTGCCCATGCCCCATTTATGCCGTTACAGGCTCGGACGGCAAGACCACCACTACCACTATTATTGCGGAGCTGCTTGCTGCTGAGGGCAAGACTGTACATAAGGGCGGAAACATCGGACGTGCGCTTCTTCCCATTATTGAGGAGGTCAGAGAGGACGACGCTGCTGTTGTTGAGCTTTCAAGCTTTCAGCTTATTTCCATGAGACGTTCTCCCGATGTGGCGGCTATCACCAACATCACTCCCAATCATCTGAACGTTCACAAGGATATGCAGGAATATATTGACGCTAAGGCTAATCTGCTCATTCATCAGAATGCCTTCGGCAAGGCTGTTCTGAGCTTTGACAATGAGACGGCAAGAGAGCTTGCTCCTCTTGTGAGAGGTCAGCTTGCTTATTTCAGCAGGCGTGAAAGGGTGGATAACGGTGCATTTCTCCGTGAGGACGGTATGCTTTGCTACAGCGATTATGGAACAGTTACTCCCGTTATGCACATGGACGATATTAAGATTCCCGGGCTTCACAATGTGGAAAATTATCTTACTGCAATTGCTGTTACATGGGGCAAGGTAAAGCCTGAGACGGTAAAAAAGGTGGCTATGGAGTTCGGCGGCGTGGAGCATCGAATTGAGCTTGTGAGAGAGCTTGACGGGGTGAAATATTACAACAACTCCATTGCTTCGAGTCCCACGAGAGTTATAGCCTGTCTGAACACCTTTGCTCAGAAGCAGATAATGATAATGGGCGGCTCGGACAAGGGCATTTCCTTTGAGCCTATGGCTGATCTTGTTTGCGAAAAGGTACGGCTTCTTATTCTCATGGGGCAGACTAAGGAAAAAATTAAGGCGGCTGTTATGGCTTCACCGAAATTTGCGGACAGCGGTCTTGAAATAATCATTGTCAATGACATGGCGGAGGCTGTGGAGACTGCTCATGCTCATGCGAAAAGCGGCGATATCGTTTCGCTCTCCCCTGCCTGTGCAAGCTTTGATATGTACAGAATGTTCGAGGACAGGGGAAATCATTTCAAGAGCCTTGTCAATGCGCTCTGATATCCCACGAAAGGATTGATATAAATGGACAGAAAGGAACTTACGGAGCTTATTATCCGTCTGGCGGACTGCAACGGTGTTTCGGGCGGCGAATCGGATACTGCTTTGCTTTGCAGGGATATTATGCTCCGCTATACGGATAAGGTTCGGGTAAAAAACGGGAATGTTATTGCTGATTTCGGAGAGAGATGTGCCGAAAAGCCCCATGTTCTCATTGACGCTCACCTTGACAGGGTGGGTATGATAGTTACAAGCATTACCGAGGATGGCTTTATCAAGGCGGACTGCATCGGCGGTCTTGACAGGCGCATTTTCCCAGCTCAGAGGGTCATTATTCATGGCAGCGAGGATATTTCGGGTGTTATCTGCACTCTGCCTCCCCATCTTAAAAAGGACAGCTCTGTTATGGAAAAGGATCAGATCTTTATTGACCCGATCATTTCCCGTGATGAGGTTTCGGAGAAAATCTCTCTCGGGGACTTCATTTCCTTTGATTCTCCTTGCACTGAGCTATTAAACGGCAGGATATGCGGCGCGGGACTTGACGACCGCTGCGGTATCGGCACGATAATCAAGGCTGTGGACAGTCTTAATGGGGATTATGACAGTTTGCCGTACACCTTTACGGTCATGTTCTCCGCTCAGGAGGAGCTGGGTGAACGGGGCGCCTGCATTGGTGCTTTTGACATTGACCCCGATATTTCAATTGCGGTAGATGTGAGCTTTGCTCTTTGCGGCGGCGAAAATCCCCGCAAGTGCGGCGAGCTTCAGAAGGGCTGCATGATAGGCATTGCCCCATCTCTTGACAGAGAGCTTTCCCGTTGGTTTATCGACCATTCAAAGAAAAATAATATCCCATATCAGGTTGAAGTCATGAACGGCACTACCGGCACTAATGCGGACAGATTTTCCGTTAACAGGGGCGGTTCAAGGGCGGTCACGCTGTCTA
>JAGBFZ010000401.1 GCA_018110855.1 Oscillospiraceae bacterium | reverse complement strand
TCCATCATGTGGTCGTTAACGGGAGTGCTTGTGGACTGAACAACGAAAACGTCAGAGCCTCTTACGCTCTCCTTGATGGAAACGCTTATCTCGCCGTCGGAAAAGGTAACGACCTCCGACTGACCGAGAGGAAGCCCCAGAGCCTTTGCAATGTCGGCTGCCACCTTGGGATTGGAGTTTGCTGTGAAGATCTTGATATCCTTGCCGTGAAGATTCATTATTTCTTCTCCTTTGCTTTATATTAATTTTCCAAAATTAAGGACAATATTAAATTAAGGCGAAAAATCAAGCCTTGTGATTTTTCTCTATCCTGCCTTTAAGCTTTCTTGCGCCGTAGCCCTCGATAAGCTTGGTCTGCGCTCTTTCCACCGCCAGCGCCCCGTCGGGAACATCCTTGGTGATGGTAGAGCCTGCGCCCGTGTATGCGCCGTTTCCGATCCTTACGGGAGCAACAAGGTTCGTATTGCAGCCGATAAATGCGTCGTCTCCGATGACGGTGCGGTATTTGTTCTCGCCGTCATAGTTTGATGTGACTGTGCCGCAGCCGAAATTAACGCCGCTGCCCACATCGCTGTCACCCACATAGGTAAGGTGAGAAACGGCAGTATTCTTGCCGATAACGGAGTTCTTGACCTCAACAAAATCGCCTATCTTTACGCCTGTGCATATCCTGCTGCCGGGACGAAGCTGAACGAAGGGACCGATCTTAACGTTATCCTCGATAACGCTGTCATACGCCTGAACAGTGTTCAGAACAGTACCATTGCCGACCTCGCAGTTTTCGATAATGCAGTTGGGACCGATAACGCAGTTTTCGCCGATAACGGTGTTTCCTCTGAGGATAACTCCCTGAAGTATGGAAGTGCCTTTGCCGACCTTAACGTCTCTGCCGACAGTAACACCGTCTGTGCAGGTAAATTCCACGCCCTCGTCCATCAACCTATCTATTATAGCAAATCTTGCCGTATTATTCAACAGCAAAAGACCTTTTCTGTCATTTGCACCTAAAACCGCGTCGGAATTTGAAGAAATATATGCATCTGCACGAAAGCCCGCACTTATGAGAACGAATACAGAGTCTGTAAGGTAATATTCTCCCTGTGCATTATTTGGCTTTATCTCCCCGAGAGCATAAATGAGCCTTTCGGCACCAAACCAGTATGCCCCCGAATTTATCTCACAGATCTTCTTCTGCTCGGAGGTAGCGTCCTTTTCCTCCACAATGCCGCTAATGCCATTGGCGGTGCGGAGTATCCTGCCGTAGCCTGTGGGATTATCTATCTCCGAGGTGATAACGGTAACGGCATTGCCCTTTTCCGAATGAAGGGCATGAGCGCCGAGGATAGTGTCCCTGTCGATAAATGGAGCGTCGCCGTTTAAGATAAGCACATCGCTGTCCTTACGCTCAGAAAGCCAGTCAAGAGCCATCATAACAGCATGACCCGTACCCATTCTCTCGGGCTGAAAAACGGTGTGATATTTTCCCTCAAGGTGCTTTTCGATCACCTCGCTGTTAAAGCCCGTAACAACGCAGATATCTTCAATTCCCGCCTCCTCGCAGGCTCTTGTCACCCAGTCGAGCATGGGCACATCAAGCACCCTGAACATGGGCTTCGGCAGATCGGACTTCATTCGCTTGCCCTGACCGCCCGCTAATACAATGGCACAGGTCTCATTACTCATAGTATAATTTCTCCTAATTATAATTTATTGTATAATCGCTACATTATGTATAAACAGCTAACCAATATACACAACGTAAAATTTCTATCCTCTATCCTCTTGATCTCTAACCTCTATTATGCCACAACCGAAAATATTTTTCAAGCATATTTTACACATATTATCCCCCAAATATATCAAAAGCTTACACTTTAGTCAAAATAGCCAAAAATTGCCCTTATTTTTTCTTCTATTGTACAGTAGAAAAGTTCAAAGATTTCTGTTATAATATACTTATGTTCACAGCGGGGCGATTCTGATCGGTTTATGCTCCGCCGGTGAAAAAATTCAAAAAATAACGGAGGTAACTACCAATGGCAAAAAAATGGGTCTATACTTTTAAAGAAGGTAATATGACTATGCGT
>JAGBFZ010000400.1 GCA_018110855.1 Oscillospiraceae bacterium | reverse complement strand
GAAACGAGACGGACATCAAGCACTAAGTTTTCTCTTGTGGTGTTTGTGGACGGCGTGTTCAAAGGAAAATGGCTGACCGAGGACGGCGAGATCCGCAGGCGATTTTGCTTTGAGGGCAAGAAAAATGTGCTTACGGGAAAAGCAAAACAGGATTTCATAAAAGAGTTCGGAAAGCGGGCGTACAACCGACTTGTAAAGGAAAATCCCGAAATGATTCACATAATATATTATACGCCGTGCTTCGGTTCGTTCAGGACGCTCAAAGCACATTTTATCAAAAATAACACGTCCATAACGCTTGTGGAATGAGAAAGGAGCCTGCATATGAATTTACTTGACGAGCTAACCCTTGACGATCTTGACGAGGAGCAGCGGGAACTGGCGGACTGCATAGGGCTTGAAGCGTACAAGAAGCTTGTGGCTACATATGCAGGCTGTCCCATAAATATCCGAATGCCCGACAAGCTGACTATCGGGCAGAGAAACAACCGTATCAGAAAGGAATTTAACGGATATAATTTCTCGGAGCTTGCAAGGCGGTACAAGCTGACTGAACGTCAGATACGGTATATCGTCGCCGATGAGGTCGCAAAGCAGCGGAACAAGCCCCTTGAGAATCAAATTTCATTTTTTGAGGAATAAAATTTAATTGAAATTGCGGATTGAAATACTTCAATATTCCGCTTCATTAAAATAGTGTATAGTTAAATCACAGAGATTTGATTATACGCTATTTTTTTATGGGGGTGAACAGATTGACAGCAGAAATTTACATGACGATCATAACGGGGCTTCTGGGTGTAGTTGGATTTTTTCTTACACGTTCATTTGCGGCACTGGATAAAAAGGCGGACAAGTCAGAGCTGGAGGCGGCAAAGAACGAGATAAAATCCGTCCGCCGTATGGTCGAGGACGTGAAGGACAACTACCTGACGAAGGAGGATTTCCTGCGGGAACAGGTCAAGACCGAGCATAAGCTGGATAAAATAATGGATATCCTTATGGAAATGAAGGGAGGTCAGAAAAACAATGAATGAGCAGGATATAATCAAGAAAATGCGGGCGGATAATTTCGTAAAAAACAACGGTGTTGTGCTGCGTGCCATAAATATCGGGCGCAAAAGCTACAACAGGCTGTCGTCTCTCTGCGGAGCGTTAGCTCCCGAGATTGAAAAGGCAGAGTTTACCGACTGCATCAATTATCTGTCAGAATCAAAATATATCATACTCAGACGATGTGATAATAAGCAGCCTGCTAATTTTTCTGACAATGAAATCGTTGATCTTGAAGCAAAGGTATCTCCCGAGGGAATCCAGCTGCTTGCGGGTATGATCAGTGATCCGTGTGTAAGGGCGTGATGATATGGGCAGACGAAAGCACAGCAAGATCGACAGGCTCAAGCCCGAGGTAAAATCCACCGTTGAGGAGATGATCCTGTCGGCGGATTTTACATACAGGGACATTGCCCGCTACATTGCGGACAGCACGGGAGAGAGCATTTCACAGGCGGCGATATGCAATTATGCCAAGGGCTTTTGTGAGGACATGGCTGCTATACGCATGGCGCATGAGAATTTTTCGGTGATAATGCAGGAATGCGCAAAATATCCCGACCTTGACACCACCGAGGGCATTGTGCAGATCATGTCAAGCCTGATGATGTCAGCGGTAAGAGGCTTATCCCCCGAGGATCTGCAGAACACCGACCCCATCAAGCTTCTCAAGCAGGCTTCCGAGCTTGTAAGGGCAGTAAGCTACAAGCGAAACCTTGACATCAAATCCAAGGACATCACCGAAGCGGGCTTTGATGCGGTCAAGGAAAAGACCTTTGCGGCTATGGCACAGGAGGATCCCGAGCTTTACAGCCGTGTGGCTGCGTTCCTTGAGAGCAAAAAGGAGGAGCTGCAATGATTTATGTTGTACAGACCATTCCCGCCGGGGAAGATAAAGCTTGCTTCAAAGCTCAAAGGGCAGGCATTACCGCATGGGTCCCGAAGCGTGAGCTGACTTTGAGAAAAGGCGGCGAATGGATAAGAGCGGTGGATATACTTTTTCCGGGATATGTATTCATTGAATGCGATTATTGTCCCAAGGTGCATTACGCCGTCACAGCCATTCCCGAGGTGCTCAGATTCCTCGGAGAGCCAACTCCCATAACGGGAGCGGAAGAGGATTTTATGAGGGTAATGTTCAACGGCGGATATCCGCTTTCGGAGAGCAAGGCGGTCATAAATTCTGATGGCACAATCAGGATCACCGAAGGCTGGCTCAAGGGCAGAGAGGATTACATCAAGGACATCTGCATACGCAGGAGACGGGCATACATTGAGATCGCTTTCGGCGGTCGGACCCACAGGACAAGCGTTGGCGCAGAATTTACAAACGCATAACAGGGGCTGCGGTCGATACATTCCCGCCGCTTCGGGTATGCTGTTACCATGAAAAAAACGGACGGAAATATCTCCGCTCCGAATGGCGAAGCATACCCAAATGAAAAGTGCCCTTTAAATGCTTTAAAATGCCCTTTAATTTTAATTCTGCGTACTCAGAGATAAAACTACACACAAAAAACCAAGCCACCTGAAAACGGCTTTTATTTTCGTTCTGAGAGGTGATGATATGGACAGCAGAAAAAAAGCCCTTGCGGATCTGCGGTCGGCAATAAAGCCGCAGCGTGAGGATAAGGAGGATATTGCCGCAGGGAGCCTGCAGGACCTTATAAATGCAGCTCTCAGGGAGCCGAATGAAAAACGGCGCAGAAAGATGCTCCGTGACTTTGCCGCCCGCCGTTCCGATGTGGCGGATTTTCTGTCCCAAAATGAAAATCTCATAAATTCGGAAGCAGAAGCGGCGCTCATCGGCGCAGCTGTCGGCGGAACATTTACGGAGAAAAAGGTATCATACAAGGGCGGCAGACGGCAGGAAACGCTTGTTAAAAAACACGTTCCGCCTAATATGGCAGCTCTGGGACTGTATCTCAAGAACCGTATGCCCGAGAAATATTCGGACGATCCGCAGACGGAAATTGAGGTGGAGGACCTGAGCGAAATGGAGGATATGATCTATGGCGGCAAAGATAAGCCCGAAGATACGGAAGAAAAGGACGATACCGTATAATTTCGGAGAAAAGCACCTTGCTTACATCAGAGCCTGCGAGGATAATGTTTACAACATTGCCGAGGGAGCGGTCAGAGCAGGAAAGACGGTGGATAACGTGGTTGCCTTCTGCCGTGAGCTGTGCCGAACCCCCGACAAGCTGCACCTTGCAACAGCCTCCACCGCTCCCACCGCCAAGCTTATTCTCGGAGACTGCAACGGCTTCGGCATTGAGCATTATTTCCGTGGGCAGTGCAAATGGGGCAAATACAAGGGCAATGAGGCTCTTATCATCTGCGGAAAATTTACGGGATATCGTGAGCGCATTGTTATTTTCGTAGGCGGCGCAAAGGCTGACAGCTACAAGAAATTCCGTGGAACGTCCATAGGAATGTGGATAGCGACGGAGATAGACCTGCACCATGAGGAGACCATCAAAGAGGCACTTACCCGACAGGCTGCGGCAAAGCACAGGAAGCTCTTCTGGGACTTAAACCCCGGAAGCCCTTTTGCAGCTATCTACACCAAATACATTGACGAATACAAGCGCAAATATGAGGCAGGCACCCTCAAGGGCGGCTATAACTATCAGCTGTTCACCATTTATGATAACATCAATATTTCCGATGAGCAGAGAGAGGCATTTGTATCGCAGTACAGTCCCGATTCCGTGGAATACCGCAGGAAGGTAAAGGGAGAGCGCAGTGTTTCGGAAGGTCTGGTATTTCAGCAGTTTGCCGATAAACCGCATAAATTCATTGTGGAGGAAAAACCGAACAATATCAAATTTATTGATATAGGTGTGGATTTCGGAGGCAATAAATCCAAGACCACCTTTGTTGCTACGGCATTCATCGGGAACTTTGAAAAGTTGTGCGTTGTTGCCGATCACAAGATGGACGGTGCCAAGGGAACCATTGACCCTTCAAAGATCGAAAAGGCATTAATACAGTTTTTTAAATACGTTAAATCGGAATACCCCAAGGCACCGATAAAATATATCCATTGCGATAACGAGGCTCAGGCTATAATCAACGGCATACGCTTTGCCTTCATCAAGGAGAATATTTCTGTCGCCGTATGCGATTGCTACAAGGGCAGGATAAACGATCGTATTTATGGACTGCAGAGCCTTATGACAGAAGGTCGCTATTTTGTCTATAAGGATTGTAACAATGTCATAAATTCCCTAAAAACGCAGGTATGGGACGAAAAGGAAAAGGCAAAGGATGTACGTCTTGACGATGGCACCTTTGATATTGATACTGCTGATGCAAATGAGTACAGCTTCAGCTCATGGCTGACACAGCTCAGGATCGTGGCATAAAGGAGGTGGAAACTACGAACAGCAATATAATTGAATTTGTCCGTAAGAAATACGGCTGTGCCGTATCGGGCGAATTTTACGCACAGATAGAAATATGGAAAAGCTGGTGGAAAGGCTATTATCAGCCATTTCATGATTACACGGTTTTTAACGGTTTAAAAAGAATTAAAAGGAAATTTTATACCCTTGAAATGGGCAGAAAGGTATGTCAGGACTGGGCTTCCATACTTTTGAACGAGAAAACCGAGTGCATAATCTCCGACAAAGCAGCTTCCGAATTTGTTCAGGGCAAACGGGGAAACAAGGGCGTTTTCGGAGATAATTTCTTCTGGGAGCAGGGCAACAGGCTTATCGAAAAAGCATTTGCCACGGGAACGGGTGCGGTCACGCTCAGGCTTGAGGGTGCGGTGCAGAACGGCGGAAGGGTCAGCGGCGGAAGGATCCGCATGAGCTACATTTCTGCTGAGCATATAATCCCAATTTCCTGCCGCAGCGGAGTTATTACCGAGGCGGCGTTCTGCTCGGAGCATATCATCAAGGGCAAGCGATACTTTCATCTTGAGGCGCACGTTCTTGAAAATGACTGCTATGTGATACGCAATCACTTTTTCAGAGATGATAATGGGGCGACCAGTGAGGAGAAGCTCCCCGAGGGTATTGCAAAGGAATTTAACACAGGCTCGGCGGTTCCTTGGTTTTCTGTAATATCCCCGAACATCGAAAACATAATTGATAATAACGGCGGCTTGGGCATTTCGGTGCTGCACGGGTCGCTTGATGTCCTCAAGGGCATAGACTTTGCCTACAACAATTTCTGCAAGGACTTTGAGCTTGGCGGAAAAAAGGTGTTTATGCTCCGTGATCTTATCGAGACAGATGTGGACGGAAACCCTGTTGCCCCCGATGATGTGGGACAGCAGCTGTTCACGCTCGTTAATCGTGACAGCATGGAAACGTCGGGCAGTTCCGCCAGCGACAAATTCATTTACGAATTTAACCCCTCTCTCAGAGTGCAGGAGAATATTGACGGAATACAGGCACAGCTTGATTATCTGTCCTTCAAGTGCGGTCTGGGCAACAAGCATTATCAGTTCAACAGCGGTAGCGTGGTTACGGCTACACAGTACACGGGCGACAAGCAGGATCTTCTCCAGAATGCTCACAAACACTACATAACCGTTGAGCCGTTTCTGCTGAGCCTTGTGCGGTCTGTCATTCACATCGGAAACAGATATTGCGGTCTGAATGCCGCCGAGGATTCGGAGATAGAAATTGTATTCGACAAATCGGTGGTGATAGATGAAGCCTCCGAGCGTGAATGTGACAGGCAGGACGTGAGAGATCACATTATGCCTGCATGGGAATACCGCATGAAATGGTACGGAGAGACCGAAGACGAGGCTAAAAAAATGCTGGAGGGAACAGAGGAGCTTTACGGAGAGGGTGATCTTGAATGATCTCTCCCGCAAAGCTTGACAAGCTCCCTTCGGAAGTGGTAAACTTAGTACAGGAGCTGCAGGAGCAAATTATCCGTGACGTATGCCGCAGGGTGACGAAGGCGAATTACCTTACTCCCACCGCAGAATGGCAGCTGTACAAAGCAAATCAGCTGAGACTTTCCTATAATGATGTCAACAAAAGAATTGCCCGTCAGCTGAAGGTAAGGGAGCGGACTGTCCGGGAGCTGTACACCGAAACGGTGAAGCAGGCTCTGAAAGAGGACGCCGATATTTACCGGATTGCGGCGGCGGAGGGCAAGCTTCCTGCCAATACGGGGGCAAGGATAGACAGCTATTTCCGTTCGGCTGCGTTGTCGAAGCTTCTTTCCAAGGGGCTGAAAAACGCCAAAGGTCAGCTGAGAAATTTATGTAACAGCATGGCTGCGGAGGCAAATCGTGCGCTGTCGGACGCTATGGATCTTGCCCACCTCAAGGTGATATCCGGGGCGTATTCATATGATGACGCAATTTATTCCG
>JAGBFZ010000399.1 GCA_018110855.1 Oscillospiraceae bacterium | reverse complement strand
CGGAATGCCCGGATGCGGAAAAAGCACCGTAGGGGTGCTGCTGGCAAAAACTCTGCTCAAGGGCTTTTGTGACACAGACCTGCTTATTCAGGAAAGAGAGGGCACAGAGCTTTATAAAATAATAGCGGAAAAGGGCACAGACGCCTTTGCCGCCATTGAAAACGATGTGGTATCCACAGTCAATGCGGACAACTGTGTCATTGCAACAGGCGGAAGCGTCATTTTCGGTAAAGAAGCAATGGAAAACCTGAAAAGCTTGGGTACTGTAGTCTATATCAAGCTCCCTCTTGCGGAAATCGAAAGAAGGGTAAAAAATATTAAAACAAGAGGTATCGTGATGGAGCCCGGCCAAAGCCTTGCAGGTATCTATGAACAAAGAACACCTCTGTATGAAAAATACGCGGATATCACCGTTCCCTGTAAGAGAGCCCCCCTTGAAAAAACAGTTGAGAGAATAGTCAAAGCAATCGAGGGCTACGGGTGCACTGAGCACATTAATTGATAATAAGGGGAGATGCTTTTCACCAAAAGTGTCTCCCCTGTTGTTATGTAAGGTGAATGTTAATACATAGCAGATATAACCTCTCCGCCAATGAAGGTAAACTATATTTTGTAATGATGAATATCAATAAAGGTGTATTTCATTTTCAACCGTTGAGCAAACGGTATTAAAATGCAAATGTCATATTGTCAGGCTAAAACCTCCGTCTACCGTAAGGCAACCCGCCCTGTAGGAACAGCGGTTATATTCGCCATGACTTCCACCCCGGATGAAGATCGGTGACGTTACGTACCTTTAGGTAAGGTGTCAAAGCATGTAGGCAAGCGAATGCAGAATATACGATTTATCGATTGACTTTGCGAAAAGTGTGTGATAAAATTTCCTTTAAAGGATAGGAGGGAGCTTATGGGACTAATTGAAGTTATAATGATCGCCTTCGGTCTTGCAATGGATGCATTCGCCGTTTCAGTATGCAAGGGTCTTGCCATGACCCGCGTGCGCGTGAGAGACGCTCTTATTGTGGGGCTGTGGTTTGGCGGATTTCAGGCACTTATGCCTGCAATAGGATATCTGCTTGGCTCTCGTTTTTCTTCTTATATAGAGGCATTTGATCATTGGATAGCCTTCGGATTGCTTTTGCTTATCGGACTCAATATGATAAAGGAGTCCTTTGAGAAGGATAGCGAGGAAGGATGCGACTGCAAGGCGGCATCTGTAGCCCCGCGCGCTATGATAATACCCGCTATCGCTACAAGCATCGATGCTCTTGCAATAGGCGTTGCATTTGCAGTAGTAAAGGGAAACGGCACAGGAACTCCTATCGGAGCCAGCGTTGCAATAATCGGTATCGTCACCCTTATCATATCCGCAATAGGCGTTAAAATAGGCGGCATCTTCGGAAGCCGTTTCAAGCATTATGCCGAAAGATCAGGAGGCATCATCCTTATAATAATCGGCATTAAGATCGTCCTTGAACACTTGGGTGTTCTTACTTTTTGAGGTGAGTTATGAAAAGAATGATAACGATACAGGACATCTCCTGTATGGGAAAATGCTCGCTGACAGTGGCATTGCCTATAATCAGCGCAATGGGAACAGAGGCGTGCGTTATACCTACAGCCGTGCTCAGTAACCATACCGCATTTGACAGCTTCACCTTCTGCGACCTGACAGAGGAGATCCCCCCCATTGCCGAAACGTGGAAAAATCAGGGTGAAGATTTTTCCTGCATATACACAGGATATCTCGGCTCCGAAAGACAGCTCAGTATAGTTTCAGACTTTATAGATAGCTTCGGGAATAACGCTTTGGTATTCATCGACCCCGTAATGGGCGACTTTGGTAAGCTTTATAGCGGATTTGATGAAGGATTTGCCAAAAAAATGGCAGAGCTGTGTAAAAAGGCCGACGTGATCGTGCCTAATATGACAGAAGCATGCTACCTTCTGGGAGAGCCCTTCAGAGACGTAACGGGAGAAGATGAGACAAAGGATATCCTTCGCCGCCTGTGTTTGCTTGGGGCAAAAAAAGCTGTGCTTACAGGCATAGTGCCTTGTGAAGGTATGATGGGAGCTGTTATGTATAACTCTGAAAGGGATGAATTCTTCAGCCACTTTGCCAAGAGAACTAATAAGACCTTCCACGGTACAGGAGATGTTTTTGCATCAGCATGCGTCGGAGGGCTGTGCAGAGGGATGACCCTTGAGGAATCGCTGACTCTTGCGGTAGATTTTACAGCAGAATGCGCAAGGATAACCCTTGAGGACCCCGATGCGCGTTGGTACGGAGTCAATTTTGAGTCCGCCATACCGTGGCTGTGCGAAAAAATGAAATAACAAAAAAAGACAGGGCAACCTGTCTTTTTTGTCTGCAGAATAAACGTAATTAAAGAAGCGTACGAATAAGCCCTATTCCGTGATCTTTTCTAAAAACTCCTGCAATCGCCAAAGATCGGAGGACTTATCGTCACGAAGCCATGCGGTACTGTAATCATCAAGCCAAT
>JAGBFZ010000398.1 GCA_018110855.1 Oscillospiraceae bacterium | reverse complement strand
GTATGCAACCGAGGTTTCCGACGCTTCGGGAATGCAGCTGCTTGACGTTCCAAACCGCTGCTGGAGCAAGGAGATTTGCGACAAGCTGGGCATTGATATGTCCATGCTGGCAAAGGTTTATGAGTCCTGCGAGGTAACGGGCACAATCACAGAAAAGGCTGCGGAGCTTACGGGACTTAAAGCAGGCACTATCGTTGTGGGCGGCGCAGGAGACAATGCGGCTGCGGCTGTGGGCACGGGCGTTGTGGCTGACGGAAGAGCATTCACCACCATCGGAACAAGCGGAGTTGTTTTTGCTCACACTTCCAAGGTATCAATTGACCCCAAGGGACGTGTTCACACCTGCTGTGCAGCCGTTCCCGGAGCATGGCACATTATGGGCGTAACTCAGGGCGCAGGACTTTCCCTCAAGTGGTTCAGAGACAATTTCTGCGCTCCCGAAAAGGAAACCGCAAAATATATGGGAGTGGACGAATATTATCTCATGGATAAAGAGGCTGAAACTGTTCCTATCGGTGCAAACAGACTGCTTTATCTCCCATATCTTATGGGTGAGAGAACTCCTCACCTTGATCCCAATGCAAGAGGAATGTTCTTCGGACTTTCCGCTATGCACACCAAAAAGGAAATGCTCAGAGCGGTTATGGAGGGCGTTGCATACTCCCTCAGAGACTGCGTTGAGATTTGCCGTGAGATGGACATCAACGTTTCCGACATGATGGCTTGCGGCGGCGGCGGAAGCTCACCGCTCTGGAGACAGATGCTTGCCGATCTTTATGCTTGTCCCGTTAAGACCGCTTCTTCAAAGGAAGGCCCTGCGCTGGGTGTTGCTATCCTTGCCCTTGTGGGTGCGGGAGTTTATGGCAGCGTTCCAGAGGCTTGCGAGGTAATTTGCGGCGTTGACAAGGTTCAGGAGCCTGTTCCTGAGAATGTTCCCGTTTATGAGAAATATTTCAGGCTTTACGATAAAATATATCCTGCTGTTAAGGAGCAGATGAGCGAGCTTGCGGAGATGTAAGAGTTATGAGCGATAAATTTACAGTGATGCGCTTTTTCGGAGATCATATGATACTCTGTAGCGGATGTGAAAACATTGCTCGCGGCAAAGCCCCCGAAGGCTGTACTGTTACACTGAAAATATCCGACTGCTGCGGCAATGAAAGGATTTTTTCCGCAGCTGCCTGCGGCAGGGGCTTATATGAAATAGTCATTCCCCCTTATCCGCCTTCATTTGAAAGCTACACATTTACATTTACCTGCGGTGATGAGGAAAAAATATTTTCAGATGTCCTTTTCGGCGAACTTTATCATATAAGCGGTCAGTCAAATATGGAGCTGCAGATATGCCGCACCATTGACCCCTTAAACCCTGTTATCCCACAAGGCAGCAGGTTTATAAGAGAATTTCGTGTGCCCGTAATGTGCTGCTTCGGCAGGGACGAGGAATATGATGATTTTCAGGGCGGGCAGTGGAATTGTGCGGAGGGCGATGCCCTTATGGATATGAGTGCGGCAGGATATTATTTTGCCGAGAAGCTTTATAAAAAGCTGAATGTTCCTGTGGGTCTTGTAAATACCTCCGCAGGCGGCTCGCCTGTTGAGGCGAGAATGCCTTACAGTATGCTTTCGGAGCTTGGCGGATATGAGGAATTTCTGTCCCGCTGCACCGTTCCCGATTATGAAAAGGATACTGCCGAGGCTGACAGGGTAAAGTACGGTAAATGGTGCGCAGAGCTTGAAAGCAAAGATATTATTTCAAAGGATATTTTTACAGCTCCCATCGAATATACAAAATGCCGTGTACCTTTTTATTTTCGTGATGATCCCAAGCTGTCGGGATTTTGCGGACGGATATGGTTCAGAAAAACATTTTTCATTCCCGATGATATGGATATTTCAGATGCTGTGATTATTCTCGGAGCAATGATAGACGCTGACGAGGTGTTTGTGAACGGTGTTTCGGTAGGTTCCACAGGCTATATGTATCCGCCGAGGATATATCCTGTTCCCGATGGGGTTCTTCGCAGAGGTGAAAATATCCTGCATATCCGCCTTGAGGTGAGACAGGGCAAGGGCGGCTTTGTTTCGGGTAAGAAATACTGCCTGAAGTCAGGTGACAGAATTATTGATCTGTCAGGTGAATGGGAATATGCTGTGGCTGCAAAGGGAGAATATCTTGAACCCGATGTATTTTTCCAAGGACTTCCCCTTTCAATGTACGGCGCTCTTACCGCTCCCGCTTTCAACATAAAATTCAAGGGACTGATATGGTATCAGGGCGAGTCGAATGACAGGGATCCCGAAAGATACGGCGAGCTGTTCAAGGACTTTATCAAAATGTATAGAGAACGCTGCGGCTATGATATCCCTGTTATCTTCACTCAGCTATGCAATTTTGACGACCCTGTTCAGAGCGTTCCGTCCTTGTCATGGGCTGAGATAAGAGATCAGCAGAGGAAATGCCTTGAGATACCCGAAACCGCTATGGCGGTGACGATAGATATCGGAGAATCAAACGATCTTCACCCCATTAACAAACGTGATGTGGGACGCAGGCTCGCACTTTGCGCAGAGCGGCTCATATATAAGGACAGCCTTGTTCCCGAGGATATTTTCCCCAATAGTGCAGAGCTGACAGAAAATGGAAGGATACTGCTTTCATTTACCGATAATAAAGCGATAAAAATTGTTAACGATCCTCCTATGCATTTTGAGATAATTTTTTCTGACGGGAAAATGCTTCGTCCCGAGGCAAGACTGACGGATAAAGGTCTGCTGCTTGAATATGAGGGTGAGAATACCCCTGTTTTACTGCGGTATGCATGGGAAAATGATCCTGCAGACCCAGATCTTTTCAGCAAGACGGGGCTTCCGCTCTCTCCGTTTAAGATAAACATAATTCAGAAAGCCTTATCGAAAGAGTATTATATCGGGAACGGTATCTATGTCCGTGAATTTTTCCCCGAACAGCAGGACAACAAATGCGCCGTAATTCTGAGCCACGGCTATAATCAGTCCTCAGAAAACACTTCGGATATTGCAGCAGCTCTTGCTGAAAGAGGTTTTCGGACATTTGCCTTTGATTTCTGCGGCGGCGCTGCAAATTCAAAGAGTGTGGGAAGCGGCACCGATATGAGCATTTCTTCGGAAATTTCCGATCTTAGCACTGTAATAGACTATGTAAAGGAAAACACTTTGCCCGAAAAGCTCTTCTTATACGGTGAAAGTCAGGGCGGTCTTGTATCGGCGCTCACAGCGGCACAGAGAGATGATATTTCAGGCGCTGTGCTTCTCTATCCTGCATTCTGCATACCCGATCAATGGCTTCATAGAGATCCTTCAAAAATGGCTGCTCCCTTTGAATTTATGGGTCATACAATTTCAAGAAAATATTATGACGGACTTCCCCGTTATGACGTTTTTGAAAAGGTCGGTGAATACACTGCTCCCGTTCTGATAATGCACGGCACATCGGACAGCATAGTGAATGTAAGCTATGCTAAAAAGGCTGCAGAGAGCTTTAAAGACGCCGAGCTTATTCTTTATGAGGGAGAGGATCACGGCTTTTCGGTAAAAGCTCGGAAAAAGGAAATAAATGACATAACAGAATTTCTGGACAAAATAATTCTGCCAATAAGGAGAAAATAAAAATGGGAAACTATGAACACCGTAAGGCAAGAAAAAAGATCATTATAACAGACGCTGACGGAAAGCCTGCTTCGGGAAAGCAGGTGAGCGTTAAGCTCAAAAATCACAGCTTTTTATTCGGCTGGGGAGCCTTTGACGTTATGGAGCATACAAACGCTGATACCGAGGAGAAAAAAGAGCGCTTCTGCACCCGTGCAAAGCGGTGGGAGGAGCTTTTCAATTACGGCACTCTCCCTTTTTACTGGGGACTGTACGAGCCTTCCGAGGGCGATGTAAGACAGGAGCAGATGTTGAACTGTGTGAACCGTCTGGTGAATAACGGGAAAAAGGTCAAGGGTCATCCTCTTTGCTGGCACACAGTATGTGCAGACTGGCTTTTGAAGTACAGCAACGAGGAGATAATGCAGCGTCAGCTTGACCGCATTACCCGTGAGGTGAGCGCCTTCAAGGGAAAGGTCGGGCTGTGGGACGTTATCAACGAAACAGTTATCATGCCCGTTTTTGACAAGTATGACAACGCTGTTACAAGGCTGTGCAATCACTACGGAAGAATACCTCTTATCCAGTCGGTATTTGCTGCGGCAAAAGCAGCTGACCCGAATGCAGTGCTTCTAATAAACGATTTCAACACCTCCGAGGATTATGCAGAAGTTATTGATAAATGCCTTGATGCAGGAGTTCCCATTGACGCTATCGGTATACAGTCTCATCAGCATCAGGGGTATTGGGGCGCAGAAAAGCTTGAGAGGGTGCTTCACCGTTTTGAGAGATTCGGGCTGCCTATCCATTTTACCGAGAATACTATAATATCGGGCAGACCTATGCCTCCCGAGATCGTAGATCTTAACGATTTTCACGCCGAAAGCTGGGATTCTCTGCCCGAATATGAGGAGCGGCAGAAAAAGGAGCTTGAGGAAATGTACCGCATTTTATTTGCGCATCCTCTTGTAGAAGCGGTGACAGGCTGGGACTTTACTGACGGCGGCTGGCTTAATGCTCCCAGCGGTATACTTCGCAGGGACGGCTCTCCCAAGCCTGCTTATGATATGCTTTCGGGACTTATCAAAAAGCAGTGGTCTACGGAATACTCCGCATTAACAGACGATAACGGCTGCTTTGAGCTTTACGGATTCAAGGGCGAATACGACCTATCTTTTGACGGCAGGGAGTACATGGTTATGAATGACGGCAAGGACACCGAGGAAGGTTTACAGTTATCTGAGAGGTAAAATGCTATGGATATGCTTTATGACTGCTGGCTTGCTTACGGCAAGGACGATTCCATGAAATGGACAGAAAAGTATCTTTCAAGGCTTTGCGTTCTGTGCAGCGGCAGGGTGATAAGCTCTGCCGTAAAGGAGCTTGAAGCTGCATTCGGACGGCTTACGGGAAATATTCCCGAAAGGATATCTCAGCCGCTTTCGGAAGGGTGCTTTATTCTCCGCATAAACGACAGCTTAGGTGCAGGGGGATATGACATTTCCGTTTCGGATGAAAGCATTACCGTTATGGGCGGCGATGAAAACGGTGTTCTTTACGGAGTTTTCCGATTCCTTATCCTCGCTTCGGGAGGATATCCGCCCGAGAGCCTTAGCATTACCGAAAAGCCCTGCTTTCCCCTGAGAATGATAGATCAGTGGGACAATGCGGACGGCACGGTGGAAAGAGGCTATTCGGGAGCGTCCATTTTCTTTGAAAAGGGCAGACCTGTTTCGGATATGAAAAGGCTTACTGATTATGCAAGGCTGCTTTCCTCTGTGGGGATAAATGCCATATGCATAAATAACGTTAATGTGCATAGGACTGAGACGTTTTTTATTACCGAAGGGCTTCTTCCCGATATTGCAAAAATTGCAGGCATATTCGCTGACTATGGGATAAAGCTGTATCTGAGCGTGAATTTTGCCGCACCTATGGAAATTGACGGGCTTTCCACAGCCGATCCTCTGGACGAAAGGGTAAAAAGCCGGTGGAAATGTACGGCAGATAATATTTACAGGCACATTCCCGAATTCGGCGGATTTCTTGTAAAAGCCGATTCGGAAAACCGTCCCGGTCCCCATACCTACGGCAGAGATCATGCGGAGGGGGCAAATATGCTTGCCGCTGCCTTAAAGCCCTTTGGCGGCAATGTGATATGGCGGTGCTTTGTATATAACTGCCACGTTGACTGGAGAGACAGGACTACCGACAGGGCAAAGGCAGCATATGACAATTTCAAGCCTTTGGACGGAAAATTTGCAGACAACGTATATCTCCAGATAAAAAACGGTCCCATGGATTTTCAGATAAGGGAAGCGGTCTCCCCGCTGTTCGGGGCAATGCCCGATACCAATTGTCTGTGTGAATTTCAGATAACTCAGGAATACACAGGTCAGCAGATAGACCTTTGCTATCTTGTTCCTATGTGGAAGGAGTGTCTGGATTTCGATACATATCATGGCGGTGAAGGCTCGCTTGTAAGCAGAAACATTCTGGGAGCGGCAGGGGTTTCAAATGTGGGCAGCGACCGCTGCTGGACGGGAGATCCTCTTGCAGGAGCAAATCTTTACGGCTATGGCAGGCTTGTTTTTGATCC
Source organism: Oscillospiraceae bacterium (assembly GCA_018110855.1). Classification (GTDB taxonomy): domain Bacteria; phylum Bacillota; class Clostridia; order Oscillospirales; family Ruminococcaceae; genus Huintestinicola. The sequence goes on along the minus strand of JAGBFZ010000398.1, from coordinate 7,713 downwards.
TGCTCTTTCGGCGGAGAAGATCGCCATGGAATGGGTACGGGCAGCGATAACAGCCGATGAAGAAACGGCAGAGGTCATATGCAAAATGCTTGTGTCCTCCCGTGATATTTATGAAAGCTATACATCTCCTCTTGGCGTGGGCTGGATGGTGACGCCTCATTATCATTATGGGGTGGACGTTGACGGATATGAGTATTCCCCTTGGGGAACCTATCATTATTCCGACAGAAACGGTATGGGTGCAGACAGGACAAAAGCAACAGGTACGGGCTATACCGCACAATACGCTCCCCATAATGAGGAGATGTACGAAAATGTTTCAGCCTGTCCCGAGGAGCTGCTTTTATTCTTTCATCATCTGCCCTACACCTATATGCTCAGCAGCGGAAAGACCCTGATACAGCACATTTACGACAGCCATTTTGAGGGAGCGGAAAAGGCGGAAGAGCTTCTTATGCGCTGGAGATCGCTTAAAGAAAGGGTGCCCGAAGAGTATTACCGAGAGGCTGAGCTGCGCTTTGAAAAGCAGATCGAAAACAGCAGGCAGTGGCGGGATGTAATAAATACCTATTATTACCGCAAATCGGGGATAGATGATATCAGAGGACGGAAAATATTCAGATAATTTTATTATCCGACAGATCGTTATTCCTTTGTGACTAAAGTTCAGACTGCAAAATGCCCCCTGCTCCGTCAGTGGATCAGGGGGCATAAATTATAAATTACAATGCAGAAAAACGAAAAGATCTATTGCATCTGATGTATGCGCTGTTTTGAACAAAGCTCTACGGCAGAGCTGTATTCAAGAGGTCTGCCCCATACGAAGCCCTGTACGAAATCGCATTTCTGACCGCTCAGGAGGTCGAGCTGGCTTTCGTTCTCAACGCCTTCTGAGATCACCTCGCAGCCCATGAGATGACCCATTGAGATAACGGCATTTGCAAACTCACGGCTCTTATCATCAGTTTCGATGTCATCAATAAGGCTCTTATCGATCTTGAGCAGATTTATGGGGAGCTTTGCAAGATAGGAAAGAGGGGTGTATCCCGTTCCGAAATCGTCCAGAGCTATCTGAACGCCGATGCTTCTGAGCTTTTCGATATTGTCAATGGTAACATCAAGGGATTTTACCAGACAATATTCTGTTATCTCGATCTCAAGATACTGTGCAGGAAAATCTGCTTCTTCTATCATTTTCCTTACTTTATCGGCATATCCTGGGCTTGCGATGTTCTTTGCGGAGATGTTCACAGAAACTGTAAATGGGTCGGAGACATTTTCAATGGGTCCTTTAAATTCCTTCAGGACTCTGCGTATTACATAATCGTCTATTTTCAGGATAAGATCGGTCTTTTCCGCAACGGGAATGAACTCTGCGGGACTTACTGATATGCCGTCAGAGGTTTTAAGACGGAGAAGCGACTCAAAGCCTCTTAGCTGTTTACCGTCTATCCTGTACTGAGGCTGATAAACAAGGTAAAAATTATTGTTATCCAGGCTTTCCTTAATGATCCTTTCAAGCTCCATCTGACGATGAAGCTCGTTTTCCATTTCCTTGGTAAAAAAGCATATTCTGTTTTCCTTGTTTTTGGAAGAATGGTACATTGCAATATCAGCCAGCTTTATCAGTGTGTCTGCGTCGGTGGCATCATCGGGGAATTCTGCGATACCGATAAAGGCGGATACATAGCAGTCAACAATGGTTTTTCCTGTGGAAAGAGGTATCTTCTCACCTGTTTTCGAGATTATACTTTTTGATATCTCAGTGGGATCATACTTATGGTCAAGAATAATGATAAACTCATCACCGCCGATACGGCCGAGAGTGCCTTTGGAGCCTACAACAGACTGTATCCTCTCGGACACTATCATAAGAGCGGTATCACCGCAGCGATGACCTAAATTATCATTTATGAGCTTGAAGTTTTCCAGATCGATATACATTACATAAAAAGGATCTTTTCCGGAGGTCTTTTCGTTAAGCGTGCGGATCAGTCCATGCCTGTTGTTGAGCTTTGTAAGGAAGTCGGTAATAATATCCTTTTCGCGGATCTCAAACTGTCTGCACAATATCTCGATGCCTATAAGGTAAAATATCAGGTTAATTATTCCCGGCAGGGAGTTGAGCACATGGATGATAATGATCTCTTTCAGATTAAGAAGGATCGATAAAGAGATCATTATGGCGGATATGATGCGTCCTTTTTTATAGTCGATGCTGACCATACAGAGGCACATAAAAAACTGTACTGCCTGCAGGACGCCGTTAATGCTTAATGAGGGTATACTGTTTCTGCCGATCATTATTACCCGGTTTCCGTTACGTGCGATCACCTGAGAAATCAGGATCAGTATTACATAGATCAGTATGCAGCAAACGATAAAAAAATTGTTTTTTTTCGAATTACGGAACTTTGAATCCACAATATCAGCTCCCTTCAGCATACAATGAAAACGATTAATAAAAAGGTTATTGATGTCTCATAAAATTATACCACATATTGCCGGCGTTTGTCAATCTGTTTCTTGTCCGGTATTACTTGACGATGTATGGCATAAAATGAGTGTTGTCTGAACAAAATTAAAACCAGCCGAAAAGGCTGGTTTTTGCATTTTTGTATAAGATCATTTCAGGACATAAACATTAACAGGCTTATTGCCCCACCGGATACAATCGTCATACTCATTCATAAAAAGATCCACGATTATGTGACCTGCACGGACGGAATAGCCTGTATCGGCGGCAATGGCATAGCCGTAAATATCTCCGTCCTCAGCTACTATGTAAAGCTCGGAGCCATAGGGGATAATGTCAGGGTCAACTGCAACATAGCCCTGGAAGACCTCTTTTCCTGTGGACATCAGTGCATCGGGTTCAGCAGTATATGCGCAGGCTTTTCCGCTAAGAACGCTGACATATTCTGTGGGAACGCCGTTTTCGTCAAATTCCAGCCACTCGGGAAGCTCAAAAAGAGAGATAGCATTTTCCTGAGGAGCAGCTGCAGTTTCATTTTCGCTTTCCTCGTCCTCGTCATCAAAAGTGATATCTTCGGGAATGCTGTTCAGGTCATCATCCTCAGTCGGTGCTGCGGTATCATCGGAAGTCTCGGCATCCTCCTCAATATATTCGGCTGTGGGAACTGCTTCATCGTCGATTTTAAGGTCAAGAGCGGAGGAGAGACCGTCATTTTCCTTGTCGCCTCCTGCTGCAGAGCTGCGTGCTGATACACTGTCGATATTTTCCTCGGCAAGCTCTTCGTTCGTTTCGGCAGGCTCTTCGGACAGAGCATCTTCCGATACTTCCTCGGTATCGCTTGTATCATTTATATTTTCCTCGGCAGCTTCCTCTTCGCTTTCGGGAGCGGCTTCGGTTTCTTCTTCGGCAGTTTCCTCTTCGCTTTCGGAAATGACCTCATTATCTTCCTCAGCAGGTGCTGCGGCAGCCTCGGTCTGCGCCTCGGTTTCAGGGGCTTCCTCTGAGATGGCGGGAAGAACAGGCTCGTTTGTCTCCTCTGCCTTCATTGCTGCTTCGGCTGCTTCTATATCCTCACTGAAAAGGAAATCGATATCTCTGGAATATGTACGCTTCTCGGTCTGAGCCTCGGTAACAACGGCTGTTTCATCAGGAATAACGTCCGTTTCAAGGCTTATTGTAGAAACATCGTCGGCGTTTGCGCTGACGATCACTGCAAATGCTGCGATACCTGCGGTGACTGCTCCTGCTGCCATGCAGCCTCGTATGCCGGAAAGTCTGTACCTTTCTGAAAGGATCTGTCTGATCTTGCTTATCATATAATAATCTCCCTGACGGCTTTTTTAGTTCATGCGAATGCCGTCGTTTTTTGTATTACCACCTTTATACTTTGCCGAATAATACGGAAAGTTTAACCATGATCCCGAATCTGACCGAAATGAAACTTATAATTATTTCAAATGGTTTCAAAATGGTTACAATTCAGAATGTACTTGTAATTATACCGTAATTTCTTTTTTGTGTCAAAGAAAAAATAAAATTCGTTTTTGTGCAGATTGACTATAAATTGTTGATTGCATTCATAAAAAATGCGATTTTAAGGGGGAATAAATGCGAAATGGGACGAATGTGCTGTAATTTTTAGTCATTTAGCCAAAAATGCTTTTTTGCCCATGAAACAGGGCTTTTTTTACAAAAAGTATAACCTTTATTGTAGACTATGGAAATCTTATATTCATATATTTTGCTTTGCGAAACAAAATTCTCTTTGGATTTTTGTTTATGATGCATATGCATAGGGAACGAAAATTGTGCATATAGCCAAAAATGCTTGTATCCTTTTTTAAACGGAAAAAAATGTGCCTTTAAACGTTTGAAAACTTCCCGCCCTACTTGAAAAATCCGCAGGAAAAGTATATAATAGTATTGTCAAGATTCAAATTATTTACAGGATATACTATATTTTATAGTATATCACAGCAAAGAAAGGAACGATATTATGAAAAAAGAAATGCACCGCCCCGATACAAGGGCAATGATACGCACCGCTGTACCTATTGTGACAGCTCTGTTTCTGTTCCTTGTATCCGCAGGATATATTGCATACAGAATGGTCAGCAACTACAACTACAACGAGCGCTGGAAGGACTATGACGAGTGCGGTCTCGGCTGATGACACGGGAGTGTGCTATGTACATTTATAATGCAGAAATAATCACAATGGATACGAATATCCCCCGTATCCCCACGGGCTATGTCCGTGTGGAAAAGGGGAAGATATGCGAGATATCCGCAGGTGCCCCCGAAAATGTTTCGGCGGAGGATATTGATGCAGGCGGCAATATCCTTATGCCCGGCTTTATTGATATCCACACCCACATGGGCTTTATCGGAGACGGCGCCGGAGACGAGGGAATTGACGTTAACGAGGGCAGCGACCCTGTTATGCCCCAGCTTCGCTCTGTTGATGGGATAAATTTCCGCGACGGGTATTTCGCGGATGCTGTGAAGGCGGGAGTTACTTCTGTGGTGACGGGAGTGGGCTCTCTTAATCCCATCGGCGGAGATATGCTTGCCGTAAAGACCGCAGCCCGTTGTCTTGACGAGGCTGTTATCAGGCGGTCGGGAATAAAATTTGCCTTGGGTGAGAATCCCAAATCCTACTATACCGAGCGGGACGAGGCTCCCCAGACCCGAATGGCAACGGCGGCTCTTATCCGTGAGGCACTTGAAAAGGCGAAAAGATACGGCGAGCAGCTTGAACGTGCCGAGGAGCCTGAGGACAGACCCGATTACGACATCAAGTGCGAGGCGCTGCTTCCATTGTTAAACGGGGAGCTGAAAGCCCATTTTCACTGCCACAGAGCGGACGATATAATGACTGCTCTCAGGATTTGTGATGAATTTGGGTTAAAGCCCCTTCTTGTCCACTGCACCGAGGGGCATCTTATTGCCGATATTCTGGGAGAACGGGGCGCAGAGGCTGTTGTGGGACCGATCATCTGCGACAGAGGAAAGCCCGAGCTTGCAAATGCTTCTCTTGAAAATGCAGCTGTGCTTCACAGGGCAGGCGTTCGGCTTGCAATATGCACCGATCACCCCGAAAATCCCATAAACTTCCTCACCGCAGGAGCTGCTTACTGCAATAAATACGGACTTCCCCGTGAGGAAGCTCTCAAAGCCATAACCATAACCGCTGCGGAGCTTGGAGGCTTCGGTGAAAGGACAGGCTCTGTGACTGTGGGAAAGGACGCAGACCTTATTATAATAAACGGCGACCCCTTTGAGATATCCTCGGATATCCTATTGACCATGATAAACGGAAGAGTTTGCTATGAAAGGAAATGAAAAAATGTCAAATAAATTCGGTAAAATAGCGGCAGGGATATGCGCCCTTGTCATGACTGCTTCAGTATTTGCTGCCTGCGGAGATAAAAACGCTGAGAATGGCGGGGAAAATGCCATTACAGGCGGCTCTGACAGCGTTCAGAGCGAGGCAGCCGCAGAGGAAAGCAAGGCAGATGACGGAATAAACGCCGTTTTCGGGGATATCAGGACCGAGTATAATGAAAATCTTGACCTGTCGGATTATCCGCTTACTCCCTCTGAGGTCCCTGCGGATTTCACTCTCACTGTTGAGGCGGAAGGCGGAGTGCTTTCGGGCTCTGCTGTGACTGTGGATCTGCCCGAGGCTTCGGGGGGCGGCTATGTTAACGGTGTTAACGTTGAGGGCGATGAGGTCAAGATGACTGCGGATATCCCATACAGCGGCTTTTACGACCTTAATTTTCAGACCAAGGGCGGCAAAGGCAGGGTTAACAACGTTCTGCTTGACGGAATGAAGATAGGCGATATCACCACAACCTCTCCCGAGCTTTTCGGAGATACTCCCCTTGACAATATCTATATTGAAAAGGGTACTCATGAGATATCTATTACTCCAAGCTGGGGATATATAGATATCGACTGCGTAATTCTTTCAGCGGCGGCAAAGCCCATAACCGAGGATACATACAAGGTAACAGCTCCTCTTTCAAATCCAAATGCCGATGAAAACACACGCAGACTTTACAAATTCCTCTGCGATGTTTACGGAAAATATTCCCTTGCGGGACAATATGCAGATGAGGGCAGAGCTTCCTCGGAATTTGAGAAGATAACCGCAAAAACAGGAAAGTCTTTTGCTGTCTTAGGTCTTGATGTAAGCGGCTACAGCCTTGGCAGCAAGGCTCACGGCAGCGAATCGAGAACTGTTGAATATGCCTATGACTGGTACAAGAACGCAGGCGGAATAGTTCAGCTCTGCTGGCACTGGACCTCCCCCGAGGAATATGCGGTGAACAGCGGCGATCATCCATGGTACAGCTCCTTTTACAAGGAAGCCTCAAAGCTGGATCTTGACAAGATAATGAACGGCGAGGACGAAAAGGGCTATCAGCTTCTTATGGACGATATCGACAATATGTCTGCGGAGCTTGCCCGTCTCAGAGACGCAGGCGTTCCTGTGCTGTGGAGACCTCTTCACGAGGCTTCGGGCGGCTGGTTCTGGTGGGGAGACTGCGAGCCTGAAAGCTATAAGAAGCTGTGGAACGTGATGTATGACAAAATGACAAACGAGCATAACCTTACTAACCTTATCTGGATCTGGAACGGTCAGGACCCCGAATGGTACCCCGGCGATGAGACAGTTGACATAAACGGCTGGGATATATATGCGGGAAATCACGTTGATTCCTCTCAGAGCGGACGCTTCGGGGACATGGCGGCAAACTACGGCGAAAAGACCAAGCTTATCGCTCTCACCGAAAACGGCTGCGTTATGGACCCCGACAAGGTTATGAACGACAATGCAAGATGGCTTTTCTGGGGAACATGGAGCGATCCCTTTACTATGAAGCTGGGCGTTGTGATAAATGACGAATATACCACCATAGAGCTTCTTACAAAGGCATATAATCATGAAAGGGTGCTGACTCTTGACGAGCTGCCCGATCTGAAAAATTATCCTTTGGACTGAGAAAACGAAATAAAAGACAGAACGGGAGCGGAATTAATTATGAATATCTGCGTATTATCGGGAAGTCCCAAGGGAAAAAACAGCATTACCCTGCAAACGGTCTTATATCTTGAGCAGAAATTCCCAAAGGATACATTTACATATTTTCATGTGGGACAGAGGCTCCGTGCCTTTGAACGGGACATGACAGATGTACTCAAAGCCATATCGGAAGCGGATATGC
>JAGBFZ010000397.1 GCA_018110855.1 Oscillospiraceae bacterium | reverse complement strand
GCCTCGTGGCCTGCATTAGCTTCGTGCCTTACGAGAACGTGGTGTATGTCCGAGCGGTAAAGCTCGTCATAAAAAGGGCATATAGCCGCACCGGGATATCCGAAGACGACCTTTACGCCCTCCGAACCAAGACATCTTACCATTGCTTCAGCAGCACGAATCATGCCTCTTCACGACCTTTCAGTTAATTTATGCGATAAATACCGCATATAAATATATTATATTACAAACCGCATTTTTCGTCAAGCATTATTGGAAATAAAATTTCCTAAACTTATGATTTAACTTTTTGTTCACATAATTCTGAGAATATATGCTATAATTATTAGAGTAAAGAGTAATAATTTGAAACCGAGAGATGAATCATGTTAAAAAAGCTGATACTATTTATAATAACGGCAGCAATGCTTTTCTGCGGCTGCACGCAGGTCAACGAATATGAGGATGAAGAGGCTGTAATGGCGGACGTTACCGTTACAGAAGCTGAACCCTATCCCGTGACTGTGGGCGGGCTTACCTTCAACAGCTCACCCGAAACCGTGGGCTCCCTTTCTCCTGCATTGACCGAAATGATTTTTGAGCTGGGCTTTGGGGACAGGCTTGTATGCCGCAGCGAATACTGCAATTATCCCGAGGAAGCTGAAAAAATCCCTTCCGCTGGTTCTGCCGCCAATCCCGATATTGACGGGATAATCTCCGCCGCTCCCGCCCTTCTGATAACCCAGAGCCCTATTGCAAACAAGGATATAACAAGGCTCACTCAGGCAGGGATAGCCGTGCTTAGTATTCCTGCACCCCGTTCAGGCAAGGAGCTTGAGGAAAATTATCATTCCCTTTCCCTGATATTTTCGGGAGGTATTGAGGGAGATGCAAGGGCAGATGAGGCAACCGCCGACCTTCGTGCCGCTTTAAATGACGCTAAAGGCTCCTGCGAAAGTCTTGTTTTTATAATGAACATTACCGATGACGGATTCTCTGCCGCCACAGGGGACAGCTTTGCGGGGGATTATGCCGCTCATTTCGGCAAAAACATCGCCGCTGCCAACACATCTCTGACTCTCACTCCCGAAGAGCTGCTTGCCGCCGACCCGCAGGTGATACTCCTTGCCCATCCGCTGGAATCATCGGATATCGACCCCGAGCTTTCCTCTCAGCTTTCAGCATTTGAACGTGGTCATGTTTTTGTGATAAATCCGTCTCTTATAGAACGTCCGACCACACGTCTTGCGGGTATAACCCGAAAGATATCCGAGACCGTCCGCAATGATACGGGCGGAGCAGATTTTGCGGAGATACCCGAAACGTCAGCTGAAACAGTCCCCGAAGCCCTTTCGGAAGATGTTAATGAATGATTAATTTGCCATATCGGCATATTGCATATATTTATAGAACCCTTTCTGCAAGAAAAATGTGACTTTTTTTGCAGAAAGGCTTTTTTGTGATTTTTTCGAGAAATATATTTGTTTATAATGATAAAAATACAAGATAAATATAATTATATATAGTATAGTCTGCACATTTTATGGGAATTGTTTCCGAAATTAATCGGAATTGATTTTTTTATCCTATGGGAGTAATATGATATACGGTAAAAATGAAATTCAGGAGGAAAATATCATGTCAGAGAAAACAATATCTTCACAGCGCAATAAAAAGCTGTATTCCCTTGTAATAGTGGGACTTATGGCAGCGCTTGTATATGCGGGAAATTATTTGCAGATAAAGATACCCAACGGCGGTCTTGTAACAAGAATACATCTGGGAAATTCCATGTGTCTGCTGGCAGGTCTGCTGTTCGGCAGACTTAAAGGCGGACTTGCTTCGGGAATCGGAGCAGCGCTCTTCGATCTTTTTGACCCTGTGTACATCGTTTCCGCACCCTATACATTCTTTTCCAAATTTGCCATGGGCTTCACAGCGGGACATCTGAGAAAGCATGGCGTAAGCAATGAAAAGACCTCGGTTATTCTCGCAGCGGTTGCAGGACAGCTTGTGTATATCGTTCTTTATCTGCTCAAGACCTTTATCAGTCAGCTGCTTTTAGGCGAGCCTGTTTCTGTCGCTCTGAAGCTCACAAGCGTGAACGCTCTAACCTCAACTGTAAACGGTGTTCTTGCCTGCGTTATTGCAGTTCCACTTTATTTTGCCCTTTCAAAGGCACTTGCTCATACGGGAATCGCTTCCTTTATTACCGAAAGGGAGGAGAAAAAGGGCTGGCTCAATCCTCTTACCGCAGGACTTACCGCCTTTGCAGTTATCGTTACCGCTCTTTACACCATTGACCTTGCAAACACCAACAAGCTTGAAAAGAAGCAGGCTGAAAAGGAAGCGGCTTATGCGGCGCAGATCGACGATCTGCAGTATCAGATAGATTATCTCAAATCTCAGCTTAACATTGAGATCCCAGAAAGAGAAGTTCCCGAGGAAACAGAATAACTCAACCATATCACATAAACGGCAGGCTTTCAGCTCAGAAAACCTGCCGTTTCTCATTAAAATGTTATTGTAATATTTCTGACTTCCTTATTTTCTTTCATTACTCTTACTGTAATAAGCTCCTTTCCGCTCTCTCTGTCGAGATAAATGTATCTGACAAATTTCTCATTATCCTCTTCAACAATATCATCGGGCTTTCCAAGATGCTTTTCGATCTCATCCTCGGGAGTTGAATATTTCACACCGTTTATCGAAATGTTTTCCGAGAAAAAATCCAGATATGAGATCGCATCGTCAGCAGTTACATTATCCTCATTACTTCCGTAGGATACAGAGGCATAAGCAGGGGACAACATCATATTTTCAATGTTTTCCGAATCGTTATATTCAAGGGAATACCGAATCTCGCTGCTGTCAGAAGAATTTACAGTATATCTTGAAAATAGTCCCATAATGGAAAATCCCGAGCCAAGGCTTCGCATGGTAAGAGGATATTCAAGCTGAACATTATTTATGTATGACCGGCTCATAAGCTCTGCGGCAGTCCAGCCATCCTCGGGAGGAGATATGATGATCTGCTGTTCCTGCGGCACAGACTCCTTGACGGGCGGGATATCTGCACAGGCTGTAAATGTCAGAGCTGCCGCCAGCAGGGGAATAAGCAGTTTCAGTTTCATGAATATAGCTCCTTTCCTTGTTTATTTGAGTAGAAATACAAATCCTGTGACTGCTTTATAGTTTGTGCTGACAACGACTTTCAGAAGATCTTCTCCTGTTTCCTTGTCGCAGTAAATGTATACTTTGGAAAATTTGATTGACTCATCTATTCTGTCGGGCGTTCCCAGAACGCTCTCCACATCCGCCTCGGGAGCTGATAGTTCCAAGCCGTTTACCGATATATGGTCATGGTACACTCCCATGGTTTTCATTTCATCGTCTGCGGATATTATTTCATCATTATGCTCAAATGTAATGTATGGATACGCTTCTAATGAAAAGGTGTCCTCAACAAGATAATGTGTTCTTATATCGTTATCGTCTTCCCAGATGTATTCTATGGTATATCCCGAGCCAAAATCTCTCAGGGTCAGAGGATAACAAAGCTCTATTCCATTAAAATACGTCACGCTCATAAGCTTTTCCGCAGTCCAGCCGTCCTCGGAAGCAGTGACAATATTCTGCTGATCGGCGGGAACAGGCTCCTTAACAGGCGGAATATCGGCACAGGCGGATAATGCTATGACCGATAACAGCAGGGGAATAAGCATTTTTATTTTCATATCTTTACCCCTTTCCCAAATCAGTCGCCTCTGATAGGCGCGGGCTTCACCCCTGAACGGCGGACAAACAGCCATGCGATAAATGCGAAAGCAGCGGAGAACAGCAGCATCATAAGTACACCCTGCACGCAGTTTCCTGCCTGACTTCCGTTGACATGAGCCATTCCGAATAATCTGCCAAATGCTTCGGACAGAGCATTGAGCTTTTCATCAAGATCAATACCCTTCTGTGAAAGAAATGTATCTAACACGGGATAACCGATTATAAAAATAATCAATAAAGCTGTCGTTAATATGGTCGCACCTTTTCTTGAAAGCCTGTAATAGACCGAGCTTAACGCTAAGCCGATCATGGAGCAGAAAAACAGCAGTAATGTACACATTATGAAGAATCTTATTCGTACAACAAATGGATTTTCACCGTAAAACTGATAAAATCTTTTTGTGCCGTAGAATAATTCAAGCATCATATAATCCCCGTCGCCTCTGCATAAGAAATTAATGATGGGTGAAACTGCTGAAATAAACAGAGACGATATCACAGAGCTTGTAAAGAATGAAGCTGATGCCGCAGCAAGAGTAGTGGTCCTCGAGACTCCGTTTCCGGCGCCTGTATTCAGAAATTCATGAAAGAATACAATTCCGAACAAGAAAAACATTAAGCCTGAAAGAGCGTCAAGGCAAACAATTCCTCCGTTTTCAAGAGAGAATTTTCCGTCAAGGCTGTAGTTGATAAGTCCTGTCATCATGAGCATTGCAGCTATTGCTGCTGCAACGGAAAGGACAGGAGGCAGAATGTTCCTGCGAAGCTGATATTTATATGAAGAAATAAAACCGTGCTTAGTCATTTATGATCAGTCCTTTCATTATGAATTTGTAAGATGGATAAACAGAGTCTGGAGATTCATGGGCTGAACTTCAAGCTCAGGCGGGATATCCGCTCCAAAACGGTCGCCCTTTATGTAAGCTGTTTTCAGACCGCCGAGAGTATCTGCGGACATTACTTCCTTGCCCTTTATATATTCATCTACAAGGCTTGCCCTGCCCGAAACGATGTAGCCCATGGAGCGTATGGTTTCGGCATCCTCATCAAGGAGAAGCTTTCCGTCCTTTATAACGACAGCTCTTTCTATCATTCCTGCGGCTTCCTCGATAAGATGAGT
>JAGBFZ010000396.1 GCA_018110855.1 Oscillospiraceae bacterium | reverse complement strand
TTTTATGCTCACTTCCACCAGTACTTTCTGGTAATCAGCAGCGCCAGTGCCAGCAGCAGGCACACACCGCCTGCAATGGGCAGCCACAGGGGCATCCTCCGGGCCGGGCTTTCAGGGGCGGGCTGCTGAGGGGCGCTCTGGGGCTGGGTTTCATCGGCGGCAGGCTGGGTTTGGGGCTGAGATTCCTTCTCCTGGACCGGCATTTCCAGCACCACCCCGAATTCTCCCAGGGTATCCAGGGAAAGCTCCAGGGCATCGTCGGACACGATCAGGTCGTAGCCGGTCATGCCGCCGGCTTCCTCCAAACGCCACAATTTCAGGCTGCCTGTCTCCGTTCCCGGCAGCCGGGCGAAGGGGACATTCAGCTGTACCGTCCCGCCCTTCAGATCCCGGATGGGGTCATCCCCGCTCACAGCGGAAAGCGCAAAGAGCAGGGCGCTGCTGCGGCTGTCCGTCTCCTCCAGATACTGGTCCAGGGCTTTCTTCTGTTTCCCGTTCAGAGCCCTGTCGGAAATGACCCGGTATCGCAGCTCCACCGTCTTTCCGCCGGCCTGGGAAGCCAGGGCCTCCAGGGCCTTGCTGTCCAGGCGGAGGGTGGCGTTGGTCAGTTTCAGCGTCAGGGAAAGCTCCCCCTCAGCCGCCTTTTTCAGGGACGCGGTGGGCAGACTCACCGCCCGCTGACCGCTCTGGGGCAGGCTCAGCACCACGCCCTCGGTCCCCTTTGCCGCCTTCATGGCCTTGCGGCAATATTTTTCCCGTCATTATTACTACGCACTGGAAGAAAAATTTGGCAAAGTCCCCCGGAAAATCTTTTCGTGTTTTCGTAACAGTATTTGACAAAAACGGGCGCAAAAAACAGGAAACCTTTTCTGATTTCCTGCTTTCTGACTGCCAAAAATGGCGGCGGTTATTCAGTTGTGAGTTTATCGGTCAAGCCGGAACTTGAATAGGCTTTCTATCAGCTTCGTCTTGATGTAGTCCTCCATATCCACGTTGTAATGCCCGTAAATGTGGGAGTAATAACGGATATATCCGGCATAATGGGCAAGAACGGCGTTGACCGCTTCTGGCTCCCCGTTGGTAGCCTGTACGATTGTTTCATAGGGGAGAAGCCTGCTCATTGGCTAACACCTCCATTTCCTCCCGTAGTCGGCGCAAGTCAAGGTAAATGTGCCGTCCGGCTGTGCTGCGTGTCTGTCCGTACCGCTTGCCGATTTCCGCATGGGTTAGATGCTCAAAGAAGTACAGGAAGATGATTTCCTGCTCTGTTTCCGGCAGAGAGGACAGGGCGGCGGCAAGGTCTGGATTGCTCAACATAACGTTCTGACCGCAGACCGTGAACGGGTATTCCTCGCTTGACGGTGGCTTCGCAAAATATTCATCTGTGGCGGCAAACGGCATGAATTTTTCTTCGGACAGGTATTCAAGGGAGATTTCCCGCTTCCACTTTGAATACAGCTTGCGGGCTGCGTCAATGGACGCATGGCGAATAACAATCCTGCAAAAAGCATTATGCGTGTGTTGGATATGCTCTTGATATTCTTCAAATTCGGTCATGGAAAATCCCCCTTTCTGAATAATGTGAGGGGCGGCAGCACTCCTTGCTGTCGCCCCTTGATTGCCTACCAGCAAAGGCGGGCGGGGCTGTCAACGGTGGGCGAAGCCCATTTACTTGCCGTTGACTGGCTCGGCTGGTTTTGCTATCTCGTTTAGTATTCCTTTTTCTTGAAAATACTAACGGTCAAAGGATAAGATAAAACATATACCAATAACGAACAGGCAAGTATAGCAATTCCTCCGCATATAAGCTGCGGCGCGGTCATCTTGGGAAATAGTGTATTTATGAGAGTAGAAAGCCCCATAACAATTCCAATACCGCAAAGTAAGCTGATTATCAGAAAAACTTCGTTTCGTTCCTCCCCGCCCAAATAAAACAGCGGGAAAAATATTGCTCCCATAAACAGACTAATTCCGATTCCGACAACAAACAGCATGAAAATATCTACATTTCTGTCAAGGGTAACGCCATGCAGCATAATGGAAAGTGCCACGCCAATTCCCGCATAAGCTATTCCCACAATCAACCATAGAATTTGACTTATAAAATAGCTTTTCACAATGTCTGACCGTTTTACAGGAGCAGTCAACTTATATTTGCTCCATTTTGTAGAGCTTTCTTTCCTCAAACCCGCAATCGCATTTAGGGAAAAGCCAATCATTCCTAACAGCGCATAACCCATAAGCAAAGAGGGGCTGATAACAGCGACAACAAAAATGCCTAACAGCAACATAAACACGGAAAATGCCTTTGCATTTGAACGTACAGCAAAGTAATTATTTTTAAGCAGCCCTTTCATACTCGTTCCCCCTTTACTAAAAGCAGCATAATTTCATCAACGGAAACATGGTCTATGACAACGCCTTTATATTTTCTCTGTGCTTCTTTCCCGTTAGACACCAATACGTCAATTTGAAAGTCCCGCTTTCGATATGCAAGAATGTCATTAGGGTCTACTGTGAGAAATTGAGATTCCTTGCAGCGCATAACCGCATAGTTATATGCAAAATCATTTTTTGATACGGTCATAATGAGCTTGCCATTATGGATAAAGGTGATGTAATCCGCAACCTTTTCCAAATCGCTTGTAATATGGGAAGACAACAAAATTGAGTGATTTTCTTCCTGCACAAATTCCAGAAAAACGTCCAGCATTTCATCACGCATAATCGGGTCTAAGCCGCTGGTTGCTTCGTCCAAAATCAATAATTCCGGGTGATGAGCCAGTGCAGCGGCAATCGCCAGCTTCATCGTCATTCCTTTGGAATAATGTTTAATTTTCTGCTTCGCTGGCAGGTGAAAGTCCTCTAAATACTTCTGAAACAGGGAATTATCCCATTGTGTATAGAGCCCCTCCATGACTTCTGATAATTGCTTTGCTGTCCAGTAAGCGGGAAAATTGTCACCGTCATAGACAACACCAATTTTTTCACGCAAGCTCGTATCTGCGTCCAGCATTTCTTGTCCAAACAGCTTTATCGTTCCACTGTCTTTTTTGATTGTATTCAAAATACAACCAATCGTCGTAGTTTTTCCTGCTCCGTTTTCTCCCACAAATCCCAAAATAGCCCCATACGGTAGGGAAAATGTCACATCTTCCAATGTGAAATTCGACTTGGGAAATGTTTTGGAAACTTGCTGCAATTCTAAAATATTCTCCATGCTCATTCGTCCTCCTGATAGAATAAAGCCAACAATTCCGTCAATTTTTCAAGAGAAATGTTGCTTGTCCGTCCAATTTCTGCGGCGGCTTGTAAATGTTCCTCTGCAATACGTTGTTGTTCTTCTTGATAAAATTCTTTGTTTTGCGCTGATACAAAACTCCCTCTGCCTACTGTGGTTTCTATGAAACCGTCCCTTTGCAAATCCTCATAGGCTTTCTGTACAGTAATTACACTTACGTGGATTGATTTTGCTAATGCTCGCATTGAGGGAATTGCGTCACCTGCTTGTAGCTCGCCGCTCATTATCATAGCTTTAATCTGTGATGTTATCTGCTCGTATATCGGCTTGTTGGCGTTATTGCTGATGATGATTTCCATAACCCACCGCCTTTTTCTTTAATTTTACTTAATGTGCAAGTACATTATAACACCTATATATTCATAGTCAACTCCTAAAATGAAATTGTCAGATACGATTATCAAAAATAGCCGTATCTGACACTCGGAATAGCGGATTGCTGTCTATAAATTGTTGTATGTTACTTTACCACACATGAGCATTCGTGCAGGGCACAGAGCACTCGCCCTCATGTCCTGCGGGAAGGACGCAGTCCTGTGTTTCGGTACAGGTCCCGGTCTGCTGTTCGTCCTCCGCCCGTGCGGGAAGCACCAGACTGGTCAGCAGA
>JAGBFZ010000395.1 GCA_018110855.1 Oscillospiraceae bacterium | reverse complement strand
GCTCGGGTGCTATCAATTCGATCGCCGATGAAGCAAAGGGCAGAGGCTTTAAAAAGGCTCTCGTTTGCTCCGACCCCGACCTTATCAAATTCGGAGTTACCAAAAAGGTAACAGACGTTCTGGATAATGCGGGGCTGGCATATGAGATATTCTCGGAAATTAAGCCCAATCCCTCCATCGAAAATGTTCAGGCAGGCGTTGCAGCATTCAAGGCAGCAGGAGCTGATTATCTCATTGCCATAGGCGGTGGCTCCTCCATGGACACCGCAAAGGCAGTGGGGATCATCATCAATAATCCCGAATTTGCCGATGTAAGAAGCCTTGAGGGCGTTGCGGACACAAAGAATAAGTGCGTTCCCATTCTCGCCGTTCCCACCACCGCAGGAACAGCAGCAGAGGTAACGATCAACTACGTTATCACCGATGTTCAGAACAACAGAAAAATGGTATGCGTAGACCCCCATGATATCCCCGTAGTAGCCTTTGTTGACCCCGATATGATGTCCTCCATGCCCAAGGGACTTACCGCCGCAACAGGCATGGACGCTCTCACCCACGCCATTGAGGGCTACATAACCGCAGGCGCATGGGAGCTTTCGGATATGTTCCATCTGAAAGCAATTGAGATAATCGGCAGAAGCCTGAGAAACGCCGTAGCAAATACCCCCGAGGGAAGAACTGATATGGCTCTCGGACAGTATGTGGCAGGCATGGGCTTCTCAAATGTAGGTCTCGGAATCGTTCATTCCATGGCACACCCTCTCGGCGCGCTTTATGATACACCGCACGGCATCGCAAATGCAATAATACTCCCCACCGTAATGGAGTATAACGCTCCCGCAACAGGGGAAAAATACCGTGAGATAGCTCGTGCAATGGGCGTTAAGGGCGTTGACGATATGTCCCGGGAGGAATACCGCAAGGCAGCGATAGACGCAGTAAAGCAGCTTGCCAAGGATGTAGGGATCCCCGAAAACTTAAAGGATATCGTCAAGGCAGAGGATATCCCCTTCCTTTCACAGTCCGCATATGACGATGCCTGCCGTCCCGGAAACCCCAGAGAGACCTCCGTTGAAGAGATCGCAGAGCTTTACAGATCGCTTATCTGATTTTCCGTCTTAAACATCATAGCAAGGGCACTCAGCCGAGTGCCCTTGTGTAATAATGCCGTGTATAATTATACAACATTTGTTCTGATTTGTCAATTGACATAATCAACAATTTTAAAACAAATGTTTTAAGCAAATTTATCTTTGCGTTTTTTTCCCCGCAGAGGAATGCGTTCCTCTGCGGAGCAAAAATCACAAAAAGGAATGATAACAAAATGCGAATGACCCTGAAACGAGTAAAAACCTCGCTTCCCGAATACAAAAAGGTAAAAGAGCTTTACCTCACAGCCTTCCCCCCCGAGGAACGTCCGCCCTTTTTCCTTATAATGTCAAAAACAGGCAAAAGGGACGTGGATTTCTGGTCGATCTACGCAGACGAAAGATGGGTAGGTCTTGCCTATGTTATTTCACAGGGCGACCTGTCATATCTTAACTATCTTGCCGTCTCAGAAAGCGAACGAGGCAAGGGCTGCGGCTCCGCCATAATGAGAACATTAAAGCGAATGTATGAGGGACAGCGGCTGTTTCTTGCATTAGAGCAGCTTGACGAAGCATCACCCAATAATAATGAGCGAATAAAGCGCAGACAATTTTATGCCAAAAACGGCTTAAAGCCCATAAACTTCATGATACAGGAGGGCAGTATGATCTATGACGTTATGGGGACATCCGAAGCTCTCTGCCCGGAGGAATATGATAAGCTGATGACCGATTATTTCGGCAGGCTCATGACCGCAATTTACCCCGTCAGAGCATTAACAAAGCAGGAAAAAGAAAGGAATGATAACGCTTGAAATTCGAGCTGAAAATAGATATAGATGAGCTTAATTACCCGCAGGCAATAAGAGCCCTGCTCCCCTACATCAAAAAAGAAGATCTCCCCCTTCCCGATATGGTGAAAAGCGCCGCAGAAACTCCGGGAGTGCTTGAAAACTTCTTAAAATTCATCCCCAAGGAAAAGCAGGACGAAATGATTCTCAAGGCATTTGAGAAAAACAAGGTGAGAATAATCGCAAAAGCCCATAAAATGGCGGATAAAGCAGGCATTGACCTGACCATATCCGACATCTCCCTCACCGAGCAGACCGATGATGTCATTGTAATAAACTGAAAGGAAAAACAGCCATGAATGAAGTAATAAAATGTCTCACAGAGCGCCGAAGCGTTCGTTCTTACGACGGCAGACCCGTCCCCGACGATGTTCTTGAGGAGATACTCGCCGCAGGAGCATATGCCCCCAGCGGCATGGACAGACAGCCCACAATAATGGTGGCAGTTCGCAACAAAGACCTTATCTCCGACCTTTCCATGATGAATGCCGCCGTAATGGGCAGCAATACAGACCCATTTTACGGCGCAGCAACAGTGATAATCGTGTTTGCCGACAGCACCGTCCACACCTATATGGAGGACGGCTCACTCGTAATGGGAAATCTTCTGAATGCCGCTCATTCCATGGGCGTAGATTCCTGCTGGATACATCGTGCAAGAGAGGTTTTCGAGACTGAGGAGGGCAAGGCTCTTATGAAAAAATGGGGCATAGATGAGAGATACAAGGGTATCGGCAACTGCATTTTAGGCTATTCCGACAAGCCGTACCCCGCTGCAAAGCCCCGAAAGGAAAACCGAGTTATTTATGTGAATAACAAATAACATAACCGCAAAAATCCCCGACAGCTCATACTGTCGGGGGATTTGTTATCTTATCAGCCGTTCAAAGCCTGCTCAAGATCAGCAAGAATATCCTTGATGCTCTCCGTACCGATGGAAAGTCTTACAGTATTGGGCTTGATGCCCTGATCGAGAAGCTCCTCCTCGGTGAGCTGAGAGTGAGTGGTGCTTGCAGGATGGATAACAAGAGATTTAACGTCCGCAACATTGGCAAGCAGTGAGAATATCTGAAGTCTGTCAATAAACTCCTGCGCCTCCTTAGCGCCGCCCTTGACCTCAAAGGTGAAGATGGAGCCTGCGCCGTTGGGAAAATATTTCTCATAAAGCGCATGGTCTGGATGGTCGGGCAGAGAGGGGTGATTAACATTCTCAACAGCAGGGTGATTTTTAAGGAACTCAACAACCTTGAGAGCATTCTCCACATGGCGCTCAACACGAAGAGAGAGCGTCTCAAGACCCTGAAGAAGAATGAATGCGCTGATGGGCGAAAGTGTCGCACCCGTATCTCTCAGAAGAATTGCTCTTATCTTTGTAACGAAAGCCGCCGCACCAACAGCCTTTGTAAAGGAAACGCCATGATAGCTGGGATTAGGCTCAACAAGAGACGGGAACTTTCCGCTTGCCTCCCAGTCAAATTTACCGCTGTCAACGATAACGCCGCCGAGGGTGGTGCCGTGACCGCCGATAAACTTAGTTGCGGAATGAACAACAATATCTGCGCCATGCTCAATGGGTCTGAGCAGATAGGGAGTTGCAAAGGTGCTGTCAATAACAAGGGGTATCTTGTTTTCGTGAGCGATCTGAGCAAGAGCGTCAATGTCCGCAATATCGCTGTTGGGATTTCCGAGAGTCTCAAGGAAAACCGCCTTGGTATTGGGCTTGATGGCATTTCTCACTTCGTCCAGATCGTGAATGTTAACAAAAGTTGTGCTTATGCCGTACTGAGGAAGAGTGTGTGCAAGAAGATTGTATGTACCGCCGTAAATCGTCTTTGAAGAAACGATGTGATCTCCCGCAGCGGCAAGATTCTGGAAGGTGTAAGCAATGGCAGCCGCACCCGAAGCGACCGCAAGAGCCGCAACGCCGCCCTCAAGAGCCGCAATTCTCTGCTCAAAAACGTCCTGAGTGGAATTGGTAAGTCTGCCGTAGATATTTCCGGGGTCTGCAAGACCGAAGCGTGCAGCCGCATGAGCGGAATTTTTGAAAACGTAAGAAGTGGTCTGATAAATGGGAACCGCCCTTGAATCAGTAACGGGGTCGGGATTTTCCTGACCGATGTGAAGCTGCTTTGTTTCAAATCCCCAATTAGAAGTATCTTTGATCTGTGCCATAATATATTTCCTCTTTTCTTATAATTTAAATTTGAATCGTATCTGTATCAGAAGAACATCAACAGCACATTCGTCCGTAGGGAGCTATATTTTTGTGTATCACTTTAAATCTCCACCATTCCTATAAGTTTAGTAGTGTTTTACTGTGATTATATTATAACCTGTCTCCTTGAATTTGTCAATAGTTTTTCCTATGATTTTGATAGGATTTATCATATTTGTAGAATACCACAATTTGACATATAATTCCACTAAATCCATTTGTTATAAATCAACAAAAAATCAAGCTCCGGGAATATTCAATATCCCGAAGCCTGAAAAAATTTTATTTCATCATAGAAAGGAAATACTCGTAAACATACATATCATCGCAAAGCTCGGGGTGAAATGCAGTAACAAGCTGATTTTCATACCTTGCCGCAACTATCTTTCCGCCCGTCTCGGCAAGTACCTCCGCAGCCCCGATATCGCTGATATACGGCGCACGGATAAAGCTCATAGGAATCTCTTTCCCGTTAAAAAAATCTCTTGTGAAGAAGCTGCCAAGCTGCCTGCCGTAAGCATTTCGCTTAACTGTCATAGGCATGGTGGCAAGATGAGATCTCTCTCCCCCGTCGATTTTTTCCGCAAGAAGGATCATTCCCGCACAGGTACCGAAAACGGGCAGACCATCTTCGATCCTCTTTTTAATGGGTTCAAAAAGTCCTAAATCTCTGAGCAGCTTGCCCTGAACAGTGCTTTCTCCACCGGGAATGATAAGCCCGTCAAAGGAGCGGTCAATATCGGGGAGCTGCCTTATCTCAAAGCTGTCAATACCAAGCTCAGACAGCTTTTTTTCATGCTCCGCAAATGCGCCCTGCAATGCGAGAACGGCAATTTTTAAAGACATTACTTACCACGCTCCGCCATGAGAAGAGCTATTTCCTGCTCATTTATTCCGACCATAGCCTCGCCAAGATCTTCGGAAAGCTCTGCAAGGAGCTTGGGGTCATTGTAATTCGTAACAGCCTTGACAATGGCAGCCGCTCTCTTTTCGGGATTGCCCGACTTGAATATTCCCGAGCCAACAAAAACGCCCTCTGCTCCCAGCTGCATCATAAGAGCAGCGTCCGCAGGAGTGGCAACGCCGCCTGCCGCAAAATTAACAACGGGAAGCTTCTTGTTAACAGCAACAAATTCAATGAGATCGTAAGGCACCTGAAGCTGCTTTGCAGCCTCGTAAAGCTCGTCCTTGGACATGGAGGAGATACGTCTTATCTCCGACTGCATCATTCTCATGTGGCGCACAGCCTGAACAACATCGCCCGTACCCGGCTCGCCCTTTGTTCTTATCATGGAAGCGCCCTCATTGATACGTCTCAGTGCCTCACCCAGATCCTTTGCACCGCATACAAAGGGTACATCAAACTGAGTTTTGTCGATATGATATTTGTCATCTGCGGGGGAAAGGACCTCCGACTCGTCAATGTAATCTATCTCGATAGCCTGCAAAATCTGCGCCTCGGCAAAATGGCCGATCCTGCACTTTGCCATAACAGGAATGGAAACCGCCGCCTGAATACCCTTTATCATCTTAGGGTCGCTCATTCTTGAAACGCCGCCTGCCGCTCTGATATCAGCAGGGATACGCTCCAGCGCCATAACTGCGCAAGCACCTGCCGCCTCTGCGATCTTCGCCTGCTCGGGAGTGGTAACGTCCATGATAACTCCGCCCTTGAGCATCTGTGCAAGATTTCTGTTAAGCTCCGCTCTGTTTTCACTCATTTTAATATCGTTCCTTTCGGCTTAAGTTTTCACTATTATAAGCCATAAGCAAGATTTTTTCAAGGAAAGGACTTGAGTGATTTCACGCGCTAAAGTTATGTACATTTACCATTTTATAAATAAAAATTGCACCGAATAATTGTGATATATTCACAATTATTATTCAGCGCAATTTTTGTCAAAAATCAGCATCAGTAATAATGTACAATTATCCCATCAGACAGCTGAATAAACTATGCAAAAAGTAAAATCGTTTTACTCTCCAAAAGTTATCTGCTGCTGAATTTATTGAGAGCGGAAGGAATGTAAAGAGAGCCGCCGATAAGCAGCAGTCCCCCGTCCTCCGCATAGGAATAAGCACGTCGGTAAACCTCGGAAAGCGGAGCACATTCCCCATCCTTGAAGCACTCCGCCAGCTTCGGAGCGAACACCGTTTTCGGGCAGAACCCGTCAATGCAGAAAGCCTTGTCAATGTATGGGGAAATGTAGGAAAGAGAGGTTTTCCAGTCCTTGTCCGAACTCATTCCGCATATCATGACCTTTGGAAATTGAGGCAGTGAGGCAACAAATTCGGTAAGCGCCCTCATTCCCTCGGGATTGTGCGCCCCATCAATGATTATCATGGGATTTTTCTTTCTGACTATCTGACATCTTGAGGGCATCACAGCCGTTGATATGCCTTCAAAAACCGCATTGTCCGTCAGCTTCTTAAATTTTTTTCTGATTATCCTCGCCGCCTCAATAGCAGTGACAGCATTGTATATCTGATGATTTCCGGGCATTGCGGTAGCGTAATCCCGAAGCCTGTAGGTAAACATAGTCCCATCGGGACGGCTTCTCAAAATATTCAGCTTTGACAAATCGGGACGGACAATGCGTGAGCCGTGTATCAGTGCATATCTGTCAATTACCTCATTTGCCTCACAAGGATTCTGCGGATAAACAACCACAGGACATTCGTCCTTGATGATACCCGCCTTCTGAAAGGCAATATCCTCTATCGTGTTTCCAAGAATTGCCGTGTGATCGTAGGATATGGACATTATCACCGAGCAGATATTGTCCTTAATGATATTGGTGCTGTCATTAAGTCCGCCCACACCTGTTTCAAGGACAACAATATCGCAGTTCTGCTCTGCAAAATAAATAAAGGCAATAGCATTTGTTATCTCAAACTGTGAATAGCCCTGACCGTCCCCCTCTATAATGGGGCTGATGATACCGATTATCCTTGAAAGCTCCTCATCGGAAATCTCCTCACCGTTTATTTTTATGCGGTCGTTGTATCTGAAAATAAAGGGAGAGGTAAATTCCCCCGTTTTGTAGCCTGCGATTGTCAGGGAATTTGCAAGCATTCTCACCACCGAGCCTTTGCCGTTGGTGCCTGCCACATGAACAAATTTAAGTCTGTTCTGAGGGTCTCCCAGCTTCCTCATAAGATTGGAAAATCTCGACAGATCATGAACGGGAGTGCCCGATTTGGTATATCTATCGAGAAAATTCATTATTTCACCGTTCAAATTTATTCCTCCAAAAGCCGGTTATCTCTGCGCCATAGCTTCTCTTATCTTTGCCGAAAGCTTGTTTGCTATTTTCGTCTGATAAGGACTTGCCGAAAGCATTGGACCGCCGATGTCAAGGTATTTGCCTGCGCTTTCAAGGTCGCCGCAGAGATAGAAAAGCTCGGCTGTTTCCATAAATACCGTTCCCTTTAATAACCTGTTCAGAGGTGTTCCCTGCTGAGAAGCACCTGTTGACGAATTGAAAAGATTTTCATACTCGTTTTTGATTAGTCTGAGATCAAGAGCCTTTCTGTAATTGCCCCTTGCCTTTTCCACGCATATCATCGTGCTGAATGCCGCAGAACAGCACGAATAATTTCTATCTGTCGAAGCTTCAATGAAGCTTTCGCCGTCTGCATAAGCCCTCAGAACGCTGTCATAATCCTCGAAATCACAATAAAGTGAAATAATATCCGCATAGAAAAGCATTCCCACATCAGGATATTTGTTAAAACCGCTTCTGTCCACCGCATATAGCAGATTCAGTGCTTCATTATATTGTCCTCTAAGAATATATGTGGTAACAAGCAGT
>JAGBFZ010000394.1 GCA_018110855.1 Oscillospiraceae bacterium | reverse complement strand
ACATCCCCGTCTGCGGCTTCTGCGGTAAAGAGGTACCCGAAGAAAAGTATCATCTCTGCGGAAGAACGGTATGCGCCGAATGTGCTAAGCAGATGAGAGAGGAGTATGATGAGTATTATGGAAAAGATAATTGACAGAATGGTGGAGCTTTCACGCACCATTGACGAGCTGCATAATGAGTACAGCAGGCTTGAGGCGGAGGTCATCAAGAAATTTACCGAGGACACCGAGAACAGCAAGCTCAAGGCTAAGGAATATGAGAGTGAGAGCGGATCCGTAAGCGTGGCATATGCTGACAAGGTAAGCGTTGTTTATGATTCAATGCTTTCCGCCATATTCGGCAAAGCATACAAGGATATGGTCAAGGAAGAAACAAAATACACTCTTTCCGCTCCCGCCAAGCAGCTTCTTGCGGCAATATACAAGAAAGAATACATTATGCTTGACGAAGATCAGAACGTAGAAAAAGCCATTGCAGACCTTCCCTGTGACGAAAAGTGCATAAAGGTACTTACCAAGAAGATAAAGGGCAAGAGCTTCAAGACCGACAAGGCTAATCTTATTAAATACGGCGGTTTTGATGAGCAGGCTGCTTCGGACTATGCATATATGATAGCAGAAGCGGCAAGCTGGTGTAATTTCCGTGATATGCTGAGGCTCGACGGCAGAACCGCTCCCGATAAAATTGCTGAGGTCATAAGCTGCATAAACAGCGCCGTTACGGTTGACACGTCCCCGAAGGTCACGCTGAAGGCAAAGGAATAATGCTATGGACATGGAGACGTTTGTAAAAGAGTGTAGATCCTGTGACGTTTCCTCCGATAAAGAAAAAGCTTCCGAGCTGCTCTGCTTTGCCGCACAGCTCGGCGAAGCTATTTTATCGGCAAGAGAAAAACGGGGCAGTAAAATTCCCTATGACCGGGTAATGGAGCTGTACAACGAAATATGCGTCAGTCTGCCGAAAGCCTGCAAGCTGTCCCCGGAACGGAAACGCCGCATAAAGATACTGTTTGACCGTAAATATACAATTGAGGATTTTGAACAAGTATTCCGCACAGTTCAGAGCACGCCGTTTCTGCGTGGTGAAAATGAACGTGGGTGGCAGGCGGCGTTTGACTGGATAATAAAGCCTGCAAATTTTCTAAAGGTTCTTGAGAACGCTTACGGAACGGCAGCCAAAAGTAAGCCGTCCTATGATCTGGACGCATTGTGGGAGCATTCAATGAACCAATTTAAATGAAAGGAATGATAAAAATGACCGATCATGAGCGGAAGCGCATTTTCGGACTGGCAAGGGAGCTGGGAATGAACAGCGAGGAGCTGCACATTCTTGTGAATGGGGTGACGGGCGTTGCGAGTATCAAGGATCTGAACAAGAGTCAGACCTATGATGTGATACGGGAGCTGAACGAGCGGATAAAGCTTTCGGGAAGCTCCGCTCCCGCAAAATCTGCCAAGCCCAAAAAGGAAGAGACCATTGTTCCCGGAATGATTACTCCCAATCAGAAAAAATACTGCTGGAAGATGATGTATTATCTTTGTGAGCTGGAGCCGAGGAATGCAACGGAGGGCGAGAGAATGTGCGGTGCCATCGAAAAGATACTGGGCATTACCGCCGATCCCAAGGATCCCTTCAAGTGGGTGAATTTTGAGCAGGGTCGTGATCTGATAGAGGGGCTGAAACGATATGTATATTCGGCTGAGAAAAAGGCTATCAGGGAGGGACGGCTGAAATGAGCATTTTAGGCGATATTATTGAAAAGTTGTTCGGTGAAGTCTTTTT
>JAGBFZ010000393.1 GCA_018110855.1 Oscillospiraceae bacterium | reverse complement strand
TTTGTGGATTCCCAGCCCTTGGAGGGACCCATAACGTGTCTGTGCTGACCCCAGAAGGTAAGGTCGGGGGACTGGCTGATGAACATATCGCCGAAGGGAGTGTGTCCGCTGTCGGAAGGACGGCTCATCATCATGTACTTTCCGTTGATCTTTCTGGGGAACATAACGCCGTTTCTGTTGAAGGGGAGATATGCGTTCTCAAGCTGAGTGAAGGTCTTGAAATCATATGTATAAGCGATGCCGATAGTGGGCTTCCAGCCGTAAGCGTTGCACCATGTTACAACATACTTATCCTCGAGCTTGCATACTCTGGGATCGTAGCCGTACTGCCACTGAGCAACCTCAGGAATATCGCACTCAAAGTGGATGCGCTCCTCATTGATATCCCAGTTGATACCGTCCTTGGAGAAACCAACATGAAGCTCCATGTTGCGCTCTCTGTCGTCAACTCTGAAAACGCCTGCAAACTTGTAATCGCCGTTCTCAAAAGGAACTACTGAGCTGTTGAAGATGGAGTTGGAAGGCTCTCTGTAGCCGTTAGCCTTCTTTACCATGATCTGATCGCGCTTGATGATGGGGTTTGCGTTGTAGCGCCAAACTACGTCTCTGCATCCCTCGGGCTTGTCCATCCAGGGAATATTGGGCATTGATACACCGTTTAAAACTGTTGTTTTCACTTGAAAAACCGCCTTTCATTATTATTAAAGATAAAATGGTTCAACACACGTTTTATCTGTGCTGTTCACTATAATAAATATATCAGATATTTGCTTGATTGTCAATAGTGTTAATATTGCTGTGAAACGATTTTTAATTTTGTTAATTATGCACAAAGAGACGTCGCTGAAGCATAATTATCCGAAATTTGGCGTTAATTCCGATAATTTCAAACGTTATCGAAGCAGAAAACGGTTTCTCATAAGGCTGAATTGGTGAAGAATAGTTAGATGATATTGTGCATAATAAATAAAAATAGTCCTGATTTTTTTACGTCAAATTACTGTTTAATTCTAATTTAACTTAATTTAACCTGTCTGAAATTAAATTTAATTTATAAAAAAGGATCTGCGCCGAAAGGACGCAGATCCTATAAATGCATTATTTTTTAAATCAACCCATGTTGGAGAGCTTGATGGACTTGGGATCAACGTTTCCATCATAGCCATCGTTCAGGGGAGTGCCCTTGCCGTGCTTGGAAGCGTCAGCCTCGATAGCCTTAGCCATAGCCTCGATCTCGCTGAGATCAAAGCCAAAGTTG
Source organism: Oscillospiraceae bacterium (assembly GCA_018110855.1). GTDB lineage: Bacteria > Bacillota > Clostridia > Oscillospirales > Ruminococcaceae > Huintestinicola. The sequence goes on along the minus strand of JAGBFZ010000393.1, from coordinate 6,673 downwards.
TTGTTAAGCTTGGGTGTAGGCTTAGGAGCAGGCTTAGCAGCAGCGGGAGTTGGTGCGGGAGCAGGCTTGGGAGCCGCAGGAGCAGGTGCAGGAGCGGGCTTAGCAGCCGCAGCAGCGGGAGTTGGTGCGGGAGCAGGCTTGGGAGCCGCAGGAGCAGGTGCGGGAGCAGGCTTAGCAGCCGCAGGAGCAGGTGCAGGAGCGGGCTTAGCAGCCACAGGAGCAGGCTTGGGAGCAGGCTCGGGAGCAGCAGCCATCTTTACACCCTTGGGAGGAGTGAACTCGGGAATACCGTCCTTCTTGAGAGTATCCTGTGTGCTTGTCAGGAGACCGGCGGTTTCGGTGATCTTTGCAATGCTTTCGGAAAGGCTCTGCTTGGAAATGTTTTCGAGCATTGTCTTGATAGACTGAACCTGTCCTTCGATCTCACCGATCTCAGCAAGAACAACAGCCTTCATATTATCGGCTGCACGTCTCATTTCAGCGCTCTTGCCTTCGGCGTCGCTCATCATCTTGGAGGACTTATCCTCTGCGTCGGTGAGGATCTTGTTAGCCTTTTCATCAGCGGTCTTAACGATTGTGGAAGCCTTGCTGTTAGCATCGTCAACTACCTGATTAGCAAGCTTCTTTGCGTCCTCGTCCATCTTTCTCGCATTTTCCTTTGCGTTGGTAACGATGGTGGTAGCTGTTCTCTGTGCCTCCATAAATACGTTTGTAAGGTCCATTGCGTTGTTTTCTGCGGGGGAAGCTGCAGCAGCGGCATTTTTAGCTTCGATAAGCTCGTTCTCCATATCGGTGAGCTTCTTCTTGAGATCGGCGATCTCCTTGTCCTTATCGGCAGCCTCAGCCTCTGCGTTGGAAAGCTGGTTCTTGAGGGACTCGTTGCTTGTCTGAAGCTCAGTGATCTTAGCCTTGTCAGCCTCGAGGAGCTTTTCGTACTTTTCCTTGTCCTCCATATTTCCGCCGCTGTTCTCGAGAAGGGCCTTCTTTTCCTCAAGCTCGTTCTCAAGCGTATATATCTTAGTATTGAGCTGATCTACATATGCAAGTACATCCTTCTTGTCAAATCCGCCGAAATTGACCGTTTTAAGGAATCCGTTTTCTGCCATGGTGTATACCTCCAAAAAATAAACTTAGCAGACTCAGCCGCATTCCCGGCAAATATGTATGGCCTGCCGTTACTATATCCTTATTATAACATATTGTTCAAAATACAGCAACCAATTTCAGAAAAAAAATATGCATAAACTTGTCGTTCTTTTTTTAGGCATGAATAACAAATGTGCTGTCTTATTTTACTGTATGCCGTACAACATACACAAATTTAGAGATTAATATGTACAATAATTCATTCTTCCTTGTATATTATGAATTGTAATATTATTTTCTGATCGTCTTTTTCAGTTCTTCTTTCTCTTTTTTTCTGCTGTGATTATTTCATTGGTTTCTGCAAGTTTTTCGGGTATTTCAAAGCTCATATAAGTAAAATAAATTAAATCCAACTGTGTATAAAGATATAATATTAACAAATTGTAAAAATATGCCTTATGCTATTGATTTTTGATACTGATTGAGTTATACTATGATTAGCACTCAAGGAATATGAGTGCTAACACTTACACTTACAAAGTGCTAATTATTATATACTATTAAGGAAGTGCATTTAAAATGGCAGAAACCAAGCAGTTCAAAGCCGAGTCCAAACGGCTTCTGGACATGATGATCAACTCTATTTACACTCACAAGGAGATATTCCTGAGAGAACTTATCTCCAACGCCAGCGACGCCATCGACAAGCTGTATTTCAAGTCGCTTACCGATGACAGCGTGGGCATGAACAAGGCGGATTTTGCGATAAGCATTATTACCGACAAGGACGCAGGCACCCTCACTATTACCGATAACGGCATCGGCATGACTGCCGAGGAGCTTGAAAATAACCTTGGTATTATCGCAAACAGCGGCTCGCTCAAATTCAAGACTGAGAATGAGAAAAACGAGGATGTTGATATAATCGGTCAGTTCGGTGTGGGCTTCTATTCCGCATTTATGGTTGCAAAGGAAGTAAGGGTACGTTCAAGAGCATACGGCGCAGATAAGGCTTATGTATGGACTTCCTGCGGCGTTGACGGCTACACCATTGAGGAGGACGACAAGGAGACTGTCGGCACCGAGATCCGCCTCACCCTTAAGGAGGATACCGAGAACGAGAAGTACAGCGAGTATCTCAGTGATTTCCGAATCAAGGAGCTTGTAAAGAAATACTCCGACTATATCCGTTTCCCCATTAAGATGGATGTGGAAAAATCCCGCAGGAAGGATGATGCCAAGGAGGACGATTATTCCGACGAGGCATACGAGAAATACATCGAGAACGAGACCTTGAACAGCATGGTCCCTCTCTGGAGAAAGAACAAAAACGAGCTTAAACCCGAGGATTACAATAATTTCTATAAGGAAAAATTTTACGATTACACCGATCCGCTCAAGTATATCCATTCCAAGGTGGAGGGAACTGCAACATATGATTCCCTGCTTTATATCCCCGCTCAGGCTCCCTACAATTTCTTCTCCAAGGATTATGAAAAGGGACTCCAGCTCTATTCCAGCGGCGTTCTTATCATGGATAAATGCGCAGACCTGCTGCCCGATTATTTCTCATTCGTAAAGGGACTTGTGGATTCCGCAGACCTTTCTCTGAATATTTCAAGAGAAATGCTCCAGCACGATCATCAGCTCAAGATAATTGCAAAATCAATTGAGAAATCGATCAAGAGTGAACTGAAGAAAATGCTGAGTAATGACCGTGAGAATTATGAGAAATTCTGGAAGGCTTTCGGCATTCAGCTGAAATTCGGCGTTTACGACAACTACGGCAGGGATAAGGACGCAGTTGAAGATCTCCTGCTCTTCACATCATCTGCGGAAAAGAAGCTGGTTACCCTCGACGAGTATGTTGCTCGAATGAAGGAGGACCAGAAGTACATCTATTATGCCGCAGGCGACAGTGTAAGCAAGATCGAGGCGCTTCCTCAGACCGAGCTTCTCCGTGACAAGGGCTATGAGATACTTTATCTCACCGATAACGTGGACGAATTTGCTGTCAAGGTGCTTATGAGACACGGAGAAAAGGAGTTCAAAAATGTTTCCGAGGGCGATCTTGGTATCGACAGCGAGGAGCAGAAGGAAGAGATCAAAAAGCTCGCTGAGGACAACAAGGATATGCTTTCCCTCATTACCGAGGCTCTGGGCGGAAAAATCAAGGAGTGCCGCATTTCCGACAAGCTGAAAACTCACCCCGTATGCATTTCAAGCTCGGGACAGATATCCCTTGAAATGGAAAAGATACTCAATCAGAATCCACAGAATCAGAAGGTCACCTCCGAAAAGGTGCTTGAGCTTAATCCCAAGCACAAGATATTCGCTGCAATGCAGAAGCTCTTCGAAAGCGACAAGGACAAATTCAAGGATTATGCTTCAATTCTGTACGATCAGGCTCTCCTTATTGAGGGTATGCAGATCGAGGATCCTGTTGAATTTTCCAACAAGGTTTGCAGCCTGATGGCTGAATAAGTATGGTATAATATTTTCGGACTGCGAAGGATCTTTGCAGTCCGATTTTATTTGACATTTTTTTCAGGATATGATATACTTTAATTAAATAAACTAAAAAGGGGAAATGATATGAGAAAGCTGATAGATATTACCTCGGTATTATGCGGAATAGTCGCTCTGATAACGCTTATTTTGGGGATCAGAGTTATTACGGGGCATGGATATTTTGTAGGTCTTGCGCTGTTTTCCATGGCAAGACAGGGAACGATGTTCGGATTTATCGGAAATATTTTAGGAATAGCGGTTACTTGTCTGGGCTTCGGAGCTATGGCATTTTACGGGCTTACGTCTAACCGCAGTTCATCAAGGAAAAACGCCTTTATATGGGGTCTGGTGATGTCTGCAATATGCCTGCTGTCATTTTTTTGCAGTATATTTGCCCGCACCTTCAATATCGGAGATATCTTCTTCCTTGTGCTTCCCTTGCTTTACACATTCGGAATTTTCAAGTCCGCATAATTTTATTCAAACAAATAAAACGCCCTCTGCCGTAAATGACAGAGGGCGTTTTGCTTTTATTGTCACATTCCTACAACCGAAAGGGGATCGGGGAAGAACATAATGATAAACTGAGAAACAAGTACAACTGCAATGAGAGCAATGGGATAAGCAGCCGCATAAGCGGAAGCAACATTGTCTGTCTTTGCAACGTTGATAAGAGTTCCGAGAGCGGGTGTGGAGGTCATACCACCTGTGATGCCGCCCAGATTGTTGAACAGGGGGAGCTTGATAACATATTTTGCAATGATGAATCCAACGATCATGGGAACGAGGGTCATAAGCGCACCATAGAGGAAGTATGCAGGCTGGAAATACTGAACAAAGCTTGCGCCGCCGGGAATACCTGCGCCGATAAGGAACGCCATAAGACCAAATTCACGGAAAATCTCAAGCATTCTCTTTTCGGGCTTCATGCTGAGAGGACCGAAGTGACCGAAATGAGCGATAACAAGGGAAGCAAGGAGACAGCCGCCTGTGGTTCCGAGAGAGAACTTAGAGGAGCCCATAGGGATCTTGATTCCGCCGACAAACATACCGATCACAACAGCAATTGCAAATGCAGCAAGACCGAAATTGTCAATATCGAAAAGCTTCTTGCCCTCAGCAGCAGCCTTGCCTGTGTCAACAGAGGAGATCTTCTTTCTTTCCTCTTCAAGATCAGCCTTGAGGAGCTTGGGGATTATCTGAACAAAGAGAACAACGCCGACAACTCCGAAGAGATAAGCGATACCGTGTCCGACAGTAACGATATCCTCAAAAGCGGAAACCGCATCAGGATTATCCTTGTAAACGGAGCTTACAGTATCCTTTGCAGCAGAGAATGGAGGAGTTGATGTGAGAGCACCCGAAAGGAGACCAACTGCCATAGAAGTACCGCAGCCAAGAACCTTTATGCAGAAAATAGTAGTGAGTCCGCCGAGAATGATAATGATAAGTGAAAGAAGAGCATAGGATTTGAAGTTTTTCTTGAGGCTTGTGAAAAAGTTGGGACCTGCAATAAAACCAACCGATGTAACGAACAAAATAAGTCCGAGATTCTCAATTATTTTAAAATAGTTTTTGGCGAGGGCAACGTCCGAACCGAACTTTGCAGTAACAAGATTGCTGCCGTCAACGGAAAAAACAAGAGCACCTAAAAGAAGAGCAACAATAAATACGCCTGCGGTTCCGAGAGAAACGCCCTTTATGGTAACACGTCCGAGAAGATAACCGAGACCTGCCACAATAAAGACAGTGAACATGAGAAATGAAATACCCGTAATGGATATCACATCGTTAAATAAACTCATAAGGCTGATACCTCCGTAAAATTTTTTGGATGATACGATCAAACCACGATAAAAACATCATGTCTTTATCGTATCAACCTGTATACACAGCTTCAAACCCCCGCAAAAGCAGGGGTTTGAAATGTGCCTATGAAATTATACTACAAAATCAAGACAAAATAAAGTGTCTAAGTAAAATTTTAACAGTATTTTTACTTTTTATTAGTTACTTCTTCTTGCGTAGTCGGGGAGAAGCTTGGGAGATACCACATCAGTCTCGATGCCTGCGGACTTCATCTCGTCAGCGAACTTGTTAACGTGGTCAAGAGTGAGCTTGCCAACAGTAACGTCCTTGAACTTAGCCGCAACGCTCTTTCCTGCGTTTCTGCCGAATACGATAACGTCAAGGAGAGAGTTGCCCATGAGTCTGTTTCTGCCGTGGATACCGCCGACAGCCTCACCTGCAACATAGAGATTTTCAATGTTGCTCATGCCGTCAACAGAAATGTCGATACCGCCGTTCTGGTAGTGGAGGGTAGGATAAATAAGGATAGGCTCCTTACGGATATCAATGCCGTACTCCATAAACATTCTGAGCATAGCGGGGATTCTCTTTTCGATAGTGCCCTCGCCGTTCTTGAGTTCGATCATAGGAGTATCGAGCCAGATGCCTTCGCCATCGCCTGTGCTGATGCCCTTGTGTCTTGCCTTGCACTCTCTGATAATGGATGAAGCACAGATATCACGGGTCTCCAGAGGATGCATGAATACTTCACCGTCAACATTTACAAGCTTTGCACCGAGGGAACGAACCTTCTCTGTAACGAGAGCGCCGAAGATCTGCTCGGGGAAAGCAGCACCTGTGGGGTGATACTGGAGAGAATCAGCATAAAGGAGCTTAGCGCCTGCACGGTATGCAAGAACCAGACCGTCAGCGGTAGCGCCGTAGTGGTTGGAGGTGGGGAAGCCCTGATAATGGAGTCTGCCTGCGCCGCCTGTTGCAATGATAACAGTCTTAGCCTTGGCAACCATAAGCTCCTTGGTCTCCATGTTCATAAGAACAGCACCTGCAGCCTTGCCCTGATCGTCAAGGATAAGCTCAACAGCAGCAGTAAAATCAACAACGGGGATCTGACGGTTGAGAACTTCGTCACGGAGAGTTTTCATTATCTCTGCGCCGGAGTAGTCCTTACAAGCGTGCATTCTCTTTCTGGAGGTACCGCCGCCGTGGGTGGTTACCATTGTGCCGTCAGGCTCCTTATCGAATTCAACGCCCAGCTCATTGAGCCACT
>JAGBFZ010000392.1 GCA_018110855.1 Oscillospiraceae bacterium | reverse complement strand
GGCAGATCTGTTGCCGCTCCTGCGGGCATAACCCTTTACACTGTGGGCGGCAAAAAGGAAATACCGAATATCCGTACTTATGTGTCAATTGACGGCGGTATGTGCGACAATCCCAGATATGCGCTGTATCAGTCCAAATATGACGTTGAGGTAGCTAACAAGGCAAACCTTCCCAAGAGCGAGGTAGTTACCGTTGCGGGCAAATGCTGCGAGACAGGCGATCTTATCGGTGAGGGTATGCCCATTCAGCCTGTTGAGCCGGGGGACATTCTGGCGGTGCTTGCTACGGGTGCTTACAACTACTCCATGTCTTCGAATTACAACAGGATCCCCAAGCCTGCTGTTGTTATGATAAAAGACGGTCAGAGCAGGGTGGTTGTCAAGAGGGAGACTCTTGAGGATATCATCAGAAACGATCTTGAATGATATAAATTTATTCAGCGGCGGAATGTGCGAAATGTACATTTCGCCGTTTTGGGTTTGTGCAAGATGATATTTTGGTGTATTTTACATTAAAATTTGCTTTTACCTCTTGATTTTTTTGTGATTTGTGTTATAATTTTATATGATGAATATGATGAATTGTGAGGCTCTGTCTTATGAGTCTTTTTTAAGGGGGTACTGATGTGAGTATTATCATGGAGCTGTTCATGCGCAGCCAGACTACAAGCAAGACCGTTAATGACAAGGATTTCTGGGAAATTATCGACAGCATAGATCACGAATACGGCGGCGACAGCGAGGCTGTCATTTCTTCGATCGTCCGTCATCTCAAGCACTGCGAGGACAGCTATATCTTTTCCTTTGACGACAAGCTCTGCGAGCTTATTTATTCCCTTGACGGAAAAAGCTGGGCGGAGGATATTTTCGGTGACGAGGAATTTGCCGAGGATAAGTTCCTGAGCGCAAGATGCAATGCTGTTGCTGCCGGTATGGAGACCTATACCAAGGTTTTCGGTCACAGGGAAAAAATTGATCTGAGCAATATCCATTTCCATAACGGAAAATGGTACAGCGCTACCGACGGGCTGGTTACTGCTGCGGCTGAGGCATGGTCGGCAAAGCATCTTATGAGCCCATCCAAATATCCCCACGTTCCGCCATTTTCCATTAAATCCCACAGCAATGAGGAAATGTGGAAATAACAGACTTATAAAGCGTTTTCCGACAGATATCGGGAAACGCTTTTTTGGTTAATCAAAAATTAACGGGTATTTCAGTAATTAACAACTTTTAGAAATTATGTATGTGGTATAATTATTCTTACATTAAGAGCTGACATGATCTGAGACTTACGGTGATGACGGAAAAACATTTTTTCGTGAGGTTTTTCATGTTTAAGAAGCTTTTTGATTTATCCATAGATTTTAGAAAGAGAATGTTTTTTGTTCTTGTGGCTGCGTGTGTTGTTTCGAATTTCCTTGGATTTGCGGTGAATTTTGCAGTTTACGGAATGAATGCTGTGACGGCTGCCTGCGGGATATGCGTTCTTATTATCGGCGTGGCAGGATTCCTTGGCATAAAGTCGGGCAAGGTCACACTGCCTTTGGGCATAATTCTCGGGCTGATAGTGGTTTTCGAGTTTCCCATGGTGTTTATTGCCTATGGAGCTTCGACCTTTCCTTATATGGTTCTGGGGCTTTTTGCCATACTTGTGTTCTGTGATGAAAAGCGGCGAGTTATTCTTTTTACGGCTGCAATGATCTATGACAGTGCGGTCATTACTGCAAGACTGGTTTTTAAGGATAGTATCCCCACATTTCCAAGCACTGCTTATTTCGGCTCGGGGATAAGCTCATTCCTTATTACTGCGGTTGCGATGTACTTTTGTCTAAGTATCCTTATCAGGCAGTATGAGCTTCAGAACAGGGAGCTTAAAAGGCTTGCGGACAATCTGAGAGAGGCTAACAAGCTGGACCCTCAGACGGGTATTTACAACCGTTCCTATCTCACCGAATATCTGAACAGGCTTATCCGCGGTGAGAAGAAATTCTGCGCGTCGCTTATTGATCTTGATGATTTCAAGGTTATCAATGAGAAGTACGGTCTGCCCTTTGGGGATATGGTAATTACAGAATTTGCGGGGATCATTAACAATGCTACCGGCGGAATGGGCATTGCAGTGAGATATGGCGGTCAGAAATTTATGATCGTTTCTCTTGGCGATATAATGAAGGCGGAGGATATGCTTGAAAATGTCCGAAAGGAATATGCCGCTTTCTCCATGAGCGAAAAGCAGGAGGAATTTACCTTCAGCGGCGGTATTGAGGAATATTCCCACGGCATGGAGATATCACGGATTTTCCTGAATGCTGAGGAAAAGCTGGCAAGAGCTAAGGTCAAGGGAAAAAACAGGGTGGTTTCAAAATAGCACTCAAAAATTTTAGCCTGAGAGGATGATTATCCGCTCAGGCTGTTTATATCCGAAATATTCTTACCTATGCACATACTGAAAGAGAAGTCCGTTCTTTTTGCTGTACCACATAAGCTTGCCTATCGACTGAGATGGAAGTCTGAAGCAGAGGTCCCACTCGGGATAGAGCTTTGTCAGATACATGGTCTCAGCTGTGAGAAAAGCGGCAAAGGATATATAGTCCTCCTTTGTCATGGGGCAATCGCCTGTGACGAGCCACTCGTTTTCTACGGGGGTGACGGTGAGCTTCTGCTCTTCCGAGGCTTTCTTTGCTTCAAGGGGAGCAAGCCTTTCACCGCAGCAGGTTATTTCGGATTTTCCCGTTGATACGGTCAGACTGCCGCATTTGGGGCAGACATAGTAAACATTGTTTTTCATATTGATCTCCTTAAATTCGTTCAGCTCGCATTTCCCAGATATCAGGCTTTCGATGCTTACGGATAGTATTTCCGACAGGGGAGCTACGAGCTCTACATCGGGAAAGCCAAGCCCCCGTTCCCATTTGGATACGGTTTTGTCGCTTATGTTCATTTTATCGGCAAGGGCTTTCTGGGTCAGCCCAAGCTCAGTGCGGCGCTTCTTTATCAGTGCGCCTGCTTCTGTACAATTCATGCTTTCAGCTCCTTTCATGCTTTTATTCTAACCTATCTCAGGGAAAATTGCAATAAACGCTCCGTAGAATTTAGGGCTTTGGAAAAAATTCTGCAAATTTCGGAAAAATTTGAAAAAAGGTATTGACAAGCACGGCAATATGTGATATAATAAAAAAGCTGACTGAGAAAGCCAGAGAATATGCGAGAGTGCTGGAATAGGCAGACAGGCACGTTTGAGGTGCGTGTGTCTTTGACGTGTGGGTTCAAGTCCCATCTCTCGCACCAGTAAGGTTTGCTGATCTGTTGATTTGCAAACCTTATTTTTTTGCCTTATCTATTGATTTTATCGGTCTGATGTGTTATAATTTTTTCATGGAGAGAGTATTTCTTTTACTGTGAAATGATTTGAAGGAGGATATCTTATGTGCGGAATCGTGGGATTTACAGGCGCAAGACAGGCTGCTCCCATTTTGCTGGAGGGGCTTTCAAGGCTCGAGTACCGTGGCTATGACTCTGCGGGAATTGCTGTCAGAGATGGTGACGGCAGGACTGAGGTGGTCAAGGCAAAGGGCAGGCTCAAGGCTCTTGAGGAGAAAACTGACAGCGGGCTTGCTATGAAGGGCTGCTGCGGCATCGGTCACACAAGATGGGCTACCCACGGTGAGCCTTCAGAGGCTAATGCTCACCCTCATATAAGCGATGATATGAACGTTGTGGCTGTTCACAACGGTATTATTGAGAATTTCCGTGAGATAAAGGAAAAGCTGTCCAAAAAGGGATATGTTTTTTATTCTCAGACCGATACCGAGGCTGTGGTGAAGCTCATTGATTATTATTACAAGAAATACAATTCGGGTCCCGTGGACGCTATTTCCAAGGCTATGGTGCGCATAAGGGGTTCCTATGCTCTTGCGGTGATGTTCAAGGATCACCCCGGGGAGATATATGCTGCCCGCAAGGACAGTCCCATGATAATCGGTGTGGAAAACGGCGAGGCTTATCTTGCTTCGGACGTTCCCGCTATTTTAAAGCATACAAGAAATGTTTATTATATCGGCAATTTGGAGCTGGCAAGGCTTTCTCCCGAGGGCGTTGAATTTTATAACATTGACGGCGATATTATTGAGAAGGAGCCTACCGAGATAAAGTGGGACGCTGAATCCGCAGAAAAGGGCGGCTATGCTCACTTTATGATAAAGGAGATACACGAGCAGCCAAAGGCTGTGGCGGATACTCTTGCTTCGGCAGTCAAGGACGGCAGGATAGACTTTTCAGCTGTGGGGCTTTCCAATGAGGATATTGAGGATATCGGGCAGATAGTCATTGTTGCCTGCGGCTCATCTTATCATGTGGGAATGGCGGCGCAGTACGTTATTGAAGATCTG
>JAGBFZ010000391.1 GCA_018110855.1 Oscillospiraceae bacterium | reverse complement strand
CTTTCGGGAAATTCCCTGTCATAGCATATCATTGAGCCGACTCTGACGATTCCCTTTTCGGTGTGAAGCTCTCCCACATAAAAATCATCTCCCGCAGAAAGCCTTGCTTCATCTCCGAAATCGCAGGTGTGCACCTTTGCATATCGGTAAATAAGCTGTCCGTTCATATCAAACAGGCAGACAGTATTTCTCGGGAGCGGCTCATATTCCTCAAGGAATGTGACGGTAATAGCCATTTCAAGCTCCGCAGCAAGCTCTCTGAACGAATCAACAAAATCGCTGTCCATGGAAACTGCCATGCTTTTGAGAACTTCGATATCACACGGGATATCATAGCCATTGCTCCACATCTCGGGAAAAAGGGCAATATCCGCTCCCAAAGCCTTCGCCCTCCGACAGGCTTCAATGCCCTTTTTCAGATTATTATCTATGCTGCCTTCGGGCATTATCTGCAATAATGCAATTTTAAGTTTTTCCAAGTCTGACCGCCTCCTTCATATCCCGTCGATAGTAAGCTGAAAATCCTCGTCCGTCTCCGCATTATATTCGGCGGTTTCGGGAATAAAGCCCTCTCCGATTCGGAAATCAATACCCGCCTTTCTCGCCTGACTGCGCTGAAATCTGCGGGCTATCCTGTACGTCCGCCCGTCCTTAACGAAATTCGCACCCGTCTGATGAAAATAAAAGGGAATGTTTTTTTCTATGCAGCTTTGGCGTATATCCAGTATCCATTCATAATGACAGGGACGGGCAAACCGTCCCGATTCACCGCCCACCGAGACCTCTTCGATACGGCTGTCAAGATAGGGAGAAATGTCAATACTTTCAAGCAAAGGTGATACGATAACCGAGCGGTGCTTTATGGGCAGGGAAAGAAAAATGGGAAGCCTGTGATCGGCTCTGTCCTGATTCTCCACAGTACAGCCTATTATAACATTGTCATATCCCTCGCCCCAGTCGGAAGGGAGGCATTTTTCCAGACGGTCAATGCGCTTTGTGAAAAAATAAAAATAGCAGTCACTCCGCTCTTTCATCATTTTCCAGCATTCGTCTCTCCATTCATCGGCGTCTGAGAGAAGAAAATCCGAGGTAAAGCAGGTAAAAATAATTTTCCCCGAGGGAATTTTATAGCTGCCGTCACGTTTTTTACGAACGGGCATATCAAAAGCCTTCGTCTTTCGGCAAAGACTGCTTGCCTCTGCACTGCCGTACATCTCGTCCTGTCTGTAAACATAGCAAAATTTGCACCCGGGACTTATTTTAGTGCAGCCGTGCCATGGATTCCAGTCGGCATAAATTGATTCGGGACGTTCCATAGCTTATACCTCTGAAACTGCCTCTTCCGCATTTTTTTCCATAAGCGGATATCTCACAAACATTACTCCTGCAATTGTAAGCAATGTTCTCTTGCGGACGTGAAAAAAATGTTTTTCGGACATTTTAAAGCGCTCCTTATTTTATCTGACTTTATTCAAAACCGCAATGCACTCAACATGATTTGTAAAAGGGAACATATCCACAGGCATAAGCTTTTTAAGCTTGTAGCCGTTTTTGATAAGGAAGAAAACATCTCTCGCCTGAGTCTCAGGCTCGCAGGAAACATATACGATACGTTCGGGAGAGGCTTTAACAAGCTCGGAAATAAATTTCCTGTCACATCCCGCTCTTGCAGGGTCAAGGATAACCACATCCGCTTTCAGACCCGCCTCGTTAAATTCCGAGAGGAATTTTCCGCTGTCCGAGCAGATAAATTCAACATTATCGGCATTATTGAGCTTTGCGTTTATAACAGCGTCATTTACCGCCGACCTGTTTATCTCGCAGCCGTAGACCTTTTTCGACCTGCCTGCAGCGATAAGGCTCATTGCACCGATGCCGCAGTATGCATCAATGACAGTTTCCTTTCCCGTAAGCTTTGCCGAGCCTACCGCAAGCTCATAAAGCTTTTCAGCCTGAGCGGGATTTACCTGAGCAAAGGACTTGGGAGATATCCTGAAACGCTTTTTGCAGATGATATCCTCGATATACCCGTTGCCGTAAAGCACCTCGCATTTGTCCCCCACAGTCATTTTGTCCGAGCGGTTGACCGAAAACACAAGGGTGGTTATCTCGGGGCATTTTTCCAACAGGCTCTTAACAAAAGCCGCCTTTGACGGAAAATTCTCCGAAGCTCCAACGATTATCACCATTATCTCCCCCGTATTTCTTGCAATTCTCACAAGCACATGACGGAGAAAGCCCCTGCCGTTATAGCTGCACCATACGGGAATTTTCAGACTCATAGCGGTCTTTTTCACCGCCTTGATAATTTTGTCCGCCCGCTCGTCATTGATGGGGCAGCGTTCTGCCGCCACAACTCCGCCTGTTGAGGACTGATAAACTCCCGAAACGGTCTTTCCGTTTTTGAAATCAAAGGCTCCCTGAACCTTGCAGCGGTAACCCTCGGGTTTTTCTGCGGCGATGATCCTGTCGGGACGGCAGAGCTTTCCCATGAGCCTGTCCACCTTTATCTGCTTAAAGCGGAGCTGCTCCTCGTAAGTCATATTACGAAGCTGACAGCCGCTGCATTTTTTGTAAACGGAGCAGGAATTTGTCTGCCCGTCTTTTTTTGTCTGTTCGTTCATTTATTTTTCCTTTCGGTTTTCGGTGTGAGGACTGCTTTTTTGAAGCAGTATGCCGTTTCCCAAATAGTCGAAATACTGCACAGCAGTTCCTTTGCTGACAGAAACGGTTTCCGAATTTCCAATTATCTTAATTCCGCCTCGGTTATGAAAATCAAGCCGCTTGACAAGCATTCCCGTTTCATCAAAAAAGTAAACATATTTCACAGCGCCATTTGCTTCATAGGTACCGTAATTCTCGGCACTTACCGCAAATCTGCCTGTATTGTTGTCTGCTGTGCCTGTAATGTAGCCGTTTCGCATTGCAAGAATGAAAATAAACAGGGCGATAAGCGGAATGACGGCAGCTTTCAAAAGCATTTTCATTCTGTCAGCTCATTTATATCGGGCAGCTCGGTTTCTCCGTTTCCATCGGGAATTTCCATATCACCAATAGCCGCATCGGCAAGCTGCGAAGCCTTTGTATCAACAGCCTCTCCAATAGCGTCCTGTGCGCTTTCAAGAGCTTTTTCGGCTCTCTCCACAGATGTATCGCCGCCGCAGGCAGTAAGCGATGTCATAACAGCAGCAAGCGCCATAAAGGCAATAAGTTTTTTCATAACCGTACCTCCGAAAATAAGTAATACCTCATATATTTATTCAAGAACAAAGTCATAGTATTCCCCGCTTGCCTCCCGTATCAGGAGAGAGCCGTCCTCGCCGCTTATTTCCATGGCAAAGCGGCGAATGTTCCCGTCGGCGTCCTCATATTGAAAGCCATACCCGGGAATATCCCCCATAAAGGTAAAGCCTATAACAAGTGGCTTTTCGGGGGTGATATCCGGCGATGCAGCAGGATATGCGATAAAGGTCATAACCCCTTCATCGCTGCAGTCCGTAAGCGTAAGCTCCAGTATGACAAATCCATTTACGGGAGTGTCCGATGTGAATGCTACCTTTGCCTGTTCCTCGGACAGCTCGAAAATATCATATTCATCATGATCTGCTGTAAGCACAGTCTCGTCTGCCCACTCTACACGTATTTGCGGCTCATTCTCCGCCGCTTCGCTGACCGATGTCTGTTCTTCCGAAAGGGTCGTTTCCGACATTTCAGAAATAACTTCGGAAGTAACGGAGATCTCCGAAGCCGATTCGGTGACCTGTGTTTCATAGGAAAAAACAGTTTCTTCCTTTGTCTGCTCAGTAGTATCGGAATCCACCGATGTTTCGCCTGAGTTTCCGCAGGCAGTAAGCAAAGCCATAACAGCGGCAAGTGCCATAAATGCCGTAAGATTTTTCATAACCGTTACCTCCAAATGAATAGTATCAAAGCCCCTTGTTAAGATATGCCTCCTGCTCGGGAGTAAGCCTGTCTATCTCAATATCCCATGCGGCAAGCTTTCTCCTTGCTATCTCCATATCCACCTCACGGGGAACGTCAATTACCATATCATCGAATTTTCCCTTGTTTTTAACAAGATAAAGTGCGCTCATTGCCTGAACCGCAAAGGACATATCCATTATCTCCGCAGGGTGTCCGTCTCCTGCCGCAAGATTTACAAGACGTCCCTCGGCAATGATGTAAATGCTTCTGCCGTTTTTGAGCTTATAGCCCATGATATTGTTTCTTGCTATCCATGATTCCTCGCAGTTGTTTCTGAGCCATGCAACGTCTACCTCGCAGTCAAAATGCCCCGCATTGCAGCATACAGCACCGTCCTTCATATTCATAAAGGATTTTTCGGTGATAACGCCGTCGCAGCCCGTAACGGTAACGAAGAAATCAACGTATTTTGCGGCTTCCTCCATCTTCATCACCTTGAAGCCGTCCATAACAGCCTCCATAGCCTTGATGGGGTCAACCTCGGTGACGATAACAGATGCGCCCATGCCCTTTGCTCTCATTGCAACGCCCTTGCCGCACCAGCCGTAGCCCGCAACAACAACATTCTTGCCCGCAACAATTAGATTTGTGGTGCGGTTGATGCCGTCCCAGACGGACTGACCTGTGCCGTAACGGTTGTCGAAAAGATGCTTGCAGTCGGCATTGTTAACAAGCACCATGGGGAATTTAAGCTCCTTCGCCCTGTTCATGGCAATAAGACGGATAATGCCTGTGGTTGTTTCCTCGCAGCCGCCGATAACATTGGGGATAAGCTCGGGGTGCTCGGTGTGGATAAGATGAACAAGGTCTCCGCCGTCATCAATGATGATGTTGGGTCCCGCCTCGATAACACGGGCAATATGGCGGTGATATTCCTCATCGGTGGCATTGTACCATGCGAACACCTTGAGTCCGTCATGAACAAGAGCAGCCGCAACATCGTCCTGTGTGGAAAGAGGATTCGAGCCTGTAACGTACATATCCGCACCGCCTGCGGCAAGCACCTTGCAAAGATATGCGGTCTTTGCCTCAAGATGAACGGACAATGCGACCTTCAGCCCCTCAAAGGGCTTTTCCTTTGAAAATTCCTCCTCGATACCTCGTAAAAGGGGCATATTCTGCTTTACCCACTGGATTTTTCTTGCTCCGCTTTCCCAGAGCTCGGGTTTTCTGATCTCGCTTGTAATTGACATTTTTATCTTTCCTTTCAGGTTATTTTTTGGTGAGTGTTCGATAAATTGGAAGCGGGTGACGACCCGCGGCGAGGTCGCGCTGTTTCTTTGCGTGGATTGGTTAGTTTTGTCACCGCGCCAATAGGGAAATTTCAGCTTGAAACAATTGGAATTTTGCTTTATTCTTTTTTCTTTATTCTTTAAAAGATGATAAACGAATAATTTTAAAGAATAAAGAATAGCGAATAAATAATAAAGAATAAATTTTCAACTTCCGATTTGTCATGCTGTTGAAAAATTATTAAAATCTTTCCGCCGCTTCCCTTGCCTTTGCGCAGATCTCCTCTTCATCAAACTTAGTGAGCCTGCCCTTTTCAAGAACTATCTCACCATTTATAATAACAGTATCCACCTCGCTGCCGTTTGCGGAATAAACCATAGCGGCAGTCAGGTCATTACGGGGATAAAACTCGGGACGATCAAGGTCGAGTATGGCAATATCCGCCTTGTTTCCCGCAGCAATAGCCCCCGTTTTCTCGAAGCCCAGAGCCTTTGCGGCATTCACCGTAGCAAAATCAATTACCTCGGGAGCGGAGCAGAGTGTGGGAATGCCCGAAACGCCCTTGTGTAAAAGAGCGGCAAAGCTCATTTCGGAGAACATATTGAGAGAATTGTTTGAAGCCTGACTGTCCGTACCGAGACACACATTAACGCCCTTTTCAAGAAGCCTCGGAATGGGAGCAATGCCGTTTGCCAGCTTTAAGTTGCTCTTCGGATTGTGGATAACGCTGACCTTTTTTTCACGAAGGATATCAATATCATGCTCGGAGAGATGAACGCAGTGAGCGGCAGCTGTGCTTACATCAAAAAAGCCCAACTCGTCAAGATATTCCACGGGAGATTTTCCATGCTCCTTGTAGCAGTTTTTCACCTCGTTCACCGTTTCGGAAAGGTGAATGTGGAAAGCCTGCTTTGTTTCCTTTGCCTTTTCAATGAGGAATTCAAGGTAATCCCGTCCGCAGGTGTATATCGCATGGGGACCCATTCTGAAGCTTATGAGAGGATCGTCCGCAAAATGCTCTCTTTCCTGCATATGCTCATTATAGCGGCGAATTGCGTCCTTTTCCGTCCTGTCGGGACCCGTAAGTCCTCTTGTCATGACGGCTCTCATGCCGAGAGTCCTTGCCGCCTCAGCGCACTTGTCGGGGAACATATGCATATCCATAAAGCAGACGGTTCCGCTCTTTATCATCTCCATGCAGGAGAGCATTGCGCCCCAGTATGCGTCCTCGGGAGTGAGCGAGTCCTCACGGGGCATGATATTGCCGAAAAGCCAGTCCTCAAAGGTGAGATCGTCCGCCAGATTGCGGAAAAGGGACATATAGGAATGGGTGTGGCAGTTTATAAGTCCGGGTATGGCGAGCTTTCCCGAACCGTCGATAATTTTTTCTGCAATGAAATCTGCGGGAGCAGCTCCTGCGGCGGCAATAGTGTTTCCCGAGATGCAGATATCGCCCTCGGCTGCCTTGCCTCCCACAAGCATTTTTATATTCTTTACAAGGATATTCATAGACATCGTCCTTTCGGCATGAATAGTTATATTTATTATATCACATTCCGATGAGTTAGGCAAGTATAGATTATAAATGCGGAAATATTTTCTAATCATCTTGCTTTTCCTGCCAATTGGTGATATACTATTACCAACAACTGTTATAACGGAGGAAAATTCCAAATGAAAATAATTTTATATGTCATGCTTCTTGCGGCGGCAGTAATTACAAGCTATATATTTCCGCTGCCCGAAATGATACTTCTGAGCATCATAATGCTCCTTGCAGGCTTTTATCTGCTTATAAGCGGCGCGGATCATTTCGTGGAGGGCAGCTGCTCTCTTGCAAGGAAGCTCAAAATTCCATCTCTAATAGTGGGACTGACCATTGTTGCAATGGGAACAAGCGCACCCGAGCTTGCAGTCAGCATATCCGCGGCGGTAAGCGGCTCCAATTCCCTTGCCATAAGCAATGTTATCGGCTCCAATATCTTCAATCTCCTTATGGTTTTAGGCGTATGCTCCGCAATAAAGCCCATTGACACAAATGACAGTGTCGCAAAAAGAGATTATCCCATATCCATTGGTGCAATGGCTCTGTTTGTTATATTTATCCTTGACGGGGTAATGAGCAGGATAGAAGCGGCGGTGCTTATAATCGCCCTTATTGCCTATATCATAATGTCTATAAAGCTCGCAGGCAAGGACAAAAGCGATGATGACGAAAACACTGAAACGGTTTTCTCTCCCGTTAAATGCGCTCTCGGAATAATTGGCGGCGTGGCAGGAATAGTACTCGGAGGTAATCTTGTGGTGGACAACGCTCAGTCCATCGCCATGGCTGCGGGAATGAGCGAAACTCTTGCGGGTCTTACCATCTGCGCCATGGGAACAAGCCTCCCCGAGCTTGTGACCTCAATAACCGCTGCAAAAAAAGGCGAAAACGATATGGCTGTGGGAAATGTTGTGGGCTCCAATATTTTCAATGTGCTGTGTATTTTAGGCGTTTCGGGAGTAATAACCCCCATAGCAGCGGAAGGCTCAGCCATAATTGACGGAATTATCCTTATTGCTTTAAGCCTTATTGCTTATATCTGGTATCTTACGGGCAAGAAAATGTCCCGGGGCGAGGGCGTCACTCTTGTTGTTCTTTACGCCGCTTATATGGCATATATCATTATCAGAAACTATATGTGACAAAACAGGCTGCCGCACTTTGATTCAGAGCGGCAGCCTGTTATATTATTCTTTTCTCTGTTTTTTCCTTGCAGTCTTGTTTTCATACATTCTTCCGTCTGCAATGCGAAGAAGCTCGTCAATGGCTATCTGATGGGAAATACTCTCGCAGCAGTAGCCGATGCTTGCGGATATCTCGTAAGGCTTGGCTGCAGTCTTGTTTGCCTCCTCAAGCGCCTGATTGAACCGCTGAACGCGCACAAGAGCGTCAATGGAATTGTAATCACCCACGCCGATTATGTAAAACTCGTCTCCGCCCGCCCTTACGCAGATATCGTCATTTCTCGCTATCTGACGGAAAATATTGGCAATGGCTCTGATACCGTAATCACCTTCGGAATGACCGTAGGTGTCATTGATTATCTTCAGCCCGTCCATATCAATGACAAAAACCATCAGCTTGTCAGAGGACTTTGCATTTCGCAGCAGCTTTTCAAGCTCTGTCTCCATGCCCCGGCGGTTGTAAAGACCCGTCATTGCATCTCTCTCGGAAAACATCCGCAAACGGGTGCGGACTCTGATCATTTCAAGAGCGCTGCTCACATTTCTGAGCCAGTTTCTGAAAACATTACCGATGATATGCTTCTCGGTAAGGCTGCACTGCACCACCGCATAACCCAGACTGCAATCGATATAATGCACGGAAGCAAAATAAAACACCTGAGGCTTATCTCTATCCTCCCACATCTGGGGGAGCATGAGCTTTGTGTCAAATACCTCGCCGCCGTTTTCAGAAAAATAGCAGTCCTCGGAACACTCTTCCCAAGGATTCTGAGGACGTCTGAATATGACCGTTCTCATCTTTTCGGGATAGCCGTTCTCCGACTGTTCGTCGGAGCTCAGCCATTCCTCCCTGAGACAGAGCCAGAAGCGTTCATAGGGTCTTATAAGATAATCCGACCCGAATATTTTGTCAAGGCAGTCATATGCGTCCACCGAGCCTGCAAAATTCTCAAACATATAGCTCTCAAGAAGCATATTTATATCAACACGGTCTTCGATACCCTTCTGACCGTAATTCGGGTTTGAGCGGATAAGAGAATCGTTTAGTCGGCTCTTCATATATGCCATATTTTCGGGGCAGCCGCAGCTTGAACAGATGCGAAGCCCGCTGTTCTTATGGGAAGAAACGGGAATGACCTCTTCCCCTGGTTCTATCTGCTCCCTGAGGAAATTCACCGCTTTAGCAGCGGCAGACGCCACATCGGGAACGCAGGTGGTAATGGTGATATCGTTCAGGACCGCCTCGGAGGTAGCATCATATCCTGTTACGATAATATCCTCGGGAACTCTTATCCCGTTTTCAGCAAGACGGTTTACAAGCCCTATCGCCATATGGTCGCTGGCACAGATGACCGCTTCGGGTCTTTCCACCTCGCCCGAAATGATCTTATCGGCAAGCTTCTCGCCGCCCGAATACCAGAAATCGCCGTAAAAGATCATGCTGTCATCCACAGGGATATCACGCTTTTTCATCATGTCCGTAAAACCCGAAAGGCGCTGCTCGGAAACGGAAAAGCCCATTGTGCCGGTAAGAAAATAAATTTTACTGCACTCATGAACATCAATAATATGAGCTGTTATTGAGGAAAATGCAGAGCGGTCATCGGTATAGACCACAGGATAATCCCCGTAGGGTATATCAAGGCATACCACAGGCTTTGAGCATTCATTCCTGAGCTTTTCGAGAATGTGCTCCGAAACCGTTTTATCGCCCGAAAGGGTAATGGGCGGAATAATGATGCCGTCAAGAAGGTCAAAATTTATCAGCTCGAAGATATTTGTCTCACCCATCTGGTATTCCTTGTAAAAAAGCCCCAGCTTGGAAAGGGAGCTGAAAACGGCAGCATTGTAGCCGTATTTCTCACACTGCATGAATATACCCCTCAGAACTCTCTGCTGATAGATGGATTCAGGCTCAGCTATTATTACACCGATAGTTTTTCGCTTTCCCATGAATATGCTCCTTAGTCTCCTTGTAGCAAAAAAAATTCAGACTTTTTTATTATGCTTATTGTAGCATAGCTCTATGAATCGGATATTAACATTTGTAATATATTTCATAAAATTATCACAATCCATTTATTTTTTCATGTATTTACTTTATCCGATCTTCCCACCGCTGCACAATATTTTATTATTTCATAATGTTTGTGTTATAGTTTCACTTTATCATCACAAAATGCCCGTCATTTTATCAGTCAATTCACACAAATACGTCATTAATATTATATCTGTTTTCTACAAAAAATTAGAATTTTGTGATTTATAAAATAAGTGTTGAATATTCACAATTATTGTGCTATAATTCAGACTGATAATAAAAATTGTATGATACTCCGCAGAAAGGATGATTTATATGGAAGATTATTCATACCTGCTTTCCATAGCCCTTATTCTTATAAGTACAAAGGTACTCGGACTTTTTTCCAAAAAGATCAAGCTTCCTCAGGTTGTGGGCGCACTGCTTGCAGGCGTTATTTTAGGTCCTGCCTGTCTGGGGCTTATCCATTCCACCGAAATGCTCAGCTGTCTTTCCGAGGTGGGAGTTATAGTCCTCATGTTCGCTGCAGGCTTTGAAACGGACATCAAGGAGCTGAAAAGATCGGGCAAGGCTTCCTTCCTTATCGCCCTTATCGGCGTTATCGTCCCCCTTGCAGGAGGCGCAGCAGCTGCATATTTCTTCAATGATTCCGTTGACGGAAACAAGCTTTTGCAGAATATCTTCATCGGAATAATCCTCACTGCCACATCTGTAAGCATTACCGTTGAGACCTTAAAGGAAATGGGCAAGCTCTCCACTCCTGCGGGAAACGCTATCCTCGGTGCGGCTATCATTGACGATATTCTCGGCATCATCGCCCTCACAATGGTAATCAGCATGGCTGACCCTTCAGTAAATATCGGAACCGTTCTTCTGAAAATACTTGGCTTCTTCGGATTCACCTTTGTGGCTGCGGTGGGTTATCATTATATTTTCAAGAAATGGACCGACAACAGCCCCGTAAAGCTCAGAAGATACGTTGTTATAAGCTTTGCCTTCTGCCTTATCCTTTCCTACTGCGCAGAGGAATTTTTCGGAGTTGCGGATATCACAGGCGCATTCTTTGCAGGTCTTGCTATTTCGGGAACCAAAAAGGCAGACTACATCAACAAGCGCTTCGATACCCTTTCCTATCTGCTTCTTTCCCCCATCTTCTTTGCAAGCATAGGCTTAAAGGTAGTTCTCCCCGATATGAATATGGAAATTATTCTCTTCACTCTGATAATCACCATCGTTGCTATCCTCACCAAGGTGGTAGGCTGCGGTCTGGGCGCAAAGCTCTGCAAATACAGCAATAAGGAGGCTCTCCAGATAGGCGTGGGAATGGTCTCGAGAGGAGAGGTCGCACTTATCGTTGCCAACAAGGGCGAGGCTGTGGGACTTATGAGCGACAAATTCTTCGCTCCCATTGTTATAATGGTTGTGCTTACAACTATCCTCACCCCCGTTCTGCTGAAGGTGGTTTTCAAGGACAAACCCGAATCGGATGGAAATATCCCCGAAAAAGAGCCTGCGGCTGCGGCTAAGTAAATAATATATCTGCGGCGGACATGATAATCTGCCGCATTATTATCGGACGTCTGCTTTATCAGTTTAAAGCTTTTATGCGTTTATGTAAAGAAGTTACAGCGGATTCATATAATATTCACAAAATTACGTTATAATAAAACAATGAATATGACTCGAAAGGAATTTTAAATATGAAAATAGTAGCAGTAGGTCTGGGACTTATCGGCGGCTCTCTATGCAAGGCGATAAAAAAGCACACCAATCACCTTGTGGGAGGAATCGACATCGACCGAAAGACCGTTAAAATGGCTCTCTCCCAGAACGCCATAGATTACGAGGCAAAGGACGTTTCCGAGGCGGATATCACCATAGTATCCCTGTTCCCCCCCACCATCATCAGCTTTATCAAGGAAAACGCCGACCTTTTCAAGGAGGGCAGCATAGTTATCGACACAGGCGGTATCAAGAAAGCCATTGTTGACGAGGTAACTCCCATTCTTGCGGAAAGAGGCGTTACCTTTATCGGCGTTCACCCCATGGCGGGACGTGAATTTTCGGGCTTTGAATACTCCCTTGACAACCTCTTTGACAATGCGAGCTTTATTATGACTCCCACCGAAAGCACCCCTCAGGAGGAGATAAACATCATCGAGGATCTTGCTCATTCCATTCATTTCAAAAAGGTGGTAAAGGCATCCCCAGAGGAGCATGACAGAATTATCGCATTTACAAGCCAGCTTGCCCATGTGGTATCAAACGCTTACATCAAAAGCCCCACACATCAGGAGCAGTTAGGCTTTTCCGCAGGCTCCTTTCAGGACCTCACAAGAGTTGCAAAGCTCAATGAGAATATGTGGACTCCCCTTTTCCTTATGAACAAGGAGCCGCTGCTGTTTGAGATAGACTACATTATAGCCCGTCTCGGAGAATACCGTGACGCTATTGCAAATAATGACAGCGAAACTCTCAGAAGTCTGCTCAGAGACGGACGAATCCTCAAGGAAAATACTCCTGTGGACTGATTTTTCTTGACCTTTCGATGAAAATGTGGTATAATATTTCCGAAGGGAGATGATACCATGGCAGCAGAAAACATAAGAATAACCGCAGAGCAGTTCCGCACAATGAAGTTTGACAAACGCTGCGAGCTTATAAACGGAGAGATCGTTCTGATGTCTCCCGCCCCGGGCTTTCTCCATCAGAAAATATCGGGAGATATATTTTTTTGTATCAAGAGCTACATTTTAAAGCATAAGGGCAGATGTCAGGTATATTCCGCTCCCGCCGATGTAAAGCTCAGCGAGGATACCGTTGTTCAGCCCGATATATTTGTGACCTGCGATCCGGATAGAATTGACGGGCAGTATCATAACGGCGCTCCCGACTGGGTGATAGAAATACTGTCCCCCTCCACCGCAGGAACAGATCTTGGAAAGAAGCTGTATTTATATAAATCCGCAGGAGTACGGGAATACTGGGCAGTAGACCCCGATGAAAAAAGGATAATCGTTTATCTGTTCGAGGGTGAACACAGCAACATTGAGCTTTATTCCTTTGAGGACAGCATATCTGCGGGAATTTACCGAAAAAGTGCGGAGCCGCTTATTATCAGAGCCTCAGATTTTTTCACCGAATAAAACGATCTTTCAAAGCACAGAAGCTATATGAGGATTCTGTGCTTTGATTTTTTGAAAGGCAGAGATGATAAAAATGCCCCGATATTATATGTTCAATAAGCCCAAGGGCTGCGTTACCGCAAAGAAGGACAGCCTGAGCAAAACCGTTATGGACTATTTTCCCGAGGATATAAGAGACACGCTCCACCCCTCGGGACGTCTCGACAAGGACACCGAGGGCTTTCTGATAATAACAGACGACGGTATGCTCACCCATGAGCTTATGCAGCCGAAAAGCCATGTTTCAAAGACATATTTTTTCTATGCCATAGGGGTTCTCACCGAGGATAAGATAAAAGCGATATCCGAAGGCGTTTCCATGCGGGGACGTGATATACCCGCCCTGCCCGCAAGAATAAAAAAGCTTTCGGAGGGTATTATCACCGATATAGCAGATATCCTTCCCGAGGGAAAAAAAGAGAGACTTTTAAAATTCCCCTCTCAGAAAATCTTTTCGGGAGAGATAACCATTGTGGAGGGAAAAAATCATCAGGTAAAGCGGATGCTGCGTGCCATAGACTGCTGCATTGTCTATCTCAAAAGGACGGATATCGGCGGTGTTCCCCTTGATGAAAGCCTTCCGGCGGGTGAATACAGAGAGCTTACCGCAGAGGAGCTTTCAAGGCTCAGAGGCAGAGACTGAAAATTATTCGCCCGTTTTCTATTGACCTTTTGCCCTCAAAATGGTAAAATAATAATATCGTCATAGCAATGGAAAGATATGAGTATAATGCTATGAGTACCAAAAATTTACGGAGATGATAGTATGTGCGGATTTGTCGGCTTTACAAATGCCATTAACAATTCAAATAAGGTGCTTGGCGAAATGATGGACAAAATAAAGCACCGAGGTCCCGATTCCGAGGGACGATATATCGACGAGCATATTGCCATGGGCTTTCGCAGGCTCAGTATCATAGACATCACAGACAGCGGAGATCAGCATATATATAACGAGGATAAGTCAAAGGTGCTTTTCTTTAACGGCGAGATATATAACTACAAGGAGATCCGCAAGGAGCTTGAAGCAAAGGGTCATAAATTCACCACAAACACCGATTCCGAAACTCTTATCCACGGCTATGAGGAATACGGCGAAAAGCTCCTCGACAGGCTCAGAGGAATGTTCGCATTTATCATCTGGGACAAGGAGAAGCGTGAGCTTTTCGGCGCAAGGGACTTTTTCGGAATAAAGCCCTTTTACTATGCGACAATGAACGGAACCTTCATGTTCGGCTCGGAAATAAAGTCATTCCTCGTTCACCCCGCATTTGTGAAGGAGCTGAACACATCTGCTCTGGAAAATTATCTTACCTTCCAGTATTCCCCCACCAACGAGACATTTTTCAAGAATGTCTACAAGCTCCCCCCCGCCCATTTCTTTAAATATAAGGACGGCAAGCTTGATATAAAGCGCTACTGGGACGTTCATTTCAATGCGGACGAAAAGCCCGATATGGATATGTGGGTGGAGAGGATATCCGACACCTTCAAAAATTCCGTTGAGGCTCATAAAATTGCGGACGTTGAGGTAGGCAGCTTCCTTTCCAGCGGAGTTGATTCAAGCTATGCCGCTTCCGTGGCAAATGTTGACAAGACCTTTACCGTAGGCTTCGGAGAGGATGAAAGATACAACGAGATAGGCTGGGCAAAGGAATTTTCCAAATATATCGGCAAGGAAAATATCAGCAAGGTGATTACTCCCG
>JAGBFZ010000390.1 GCA_018110855.1 Oscillospiraceae bacterium | reverse complement strand
GAAGCGAGAGCATTATACCGCAACGCTTTCCCTTTCCGCAGTCTGAGGTGCTTTCTCGTCTTCCTCAAGGCAGTTTCTAAGGAATATCGACATAGAAACATTGAAATACGGCAGCAGAACAATAACGGGAAATGCAGGTAAACAGGCAAGAAACCAGCCTATAAAAGACATATAAAGGCTCATAAGCCCCAAAGCATTCTTTTTGACCAGATTTTCGCTCAGCACGAATATATCCGCCACCACGCTGTCGGGATTTTCAGCAAGAAGATATCCCACAGGAACGCATTTCAGTCCTGCGCAGAAGCACATATATATAACTCCCACAGCAACCACAGCAAGACCTATGTAAACAAATACCCTTTCACCCGTGCTTGAGCTGTCTGAAAGAAGCCTCCCTGCAAGGACAGCCTCCACCACCGCTGCCGTTCCGAAAATAAGGAGATAAGGCAGCCTGCGGATATCTGACAGCACCCTGAGCTTTACGCACAGCTTGAACTGCTCAAAGGAGCTGTAGCCTGCAAAAACCGATGAAGCGGGCATGGTGTTCCCCCCCGCTGCCTGCCAGAAAAACCATTTCGTGCCGTAATAAATGGGTGCAGTCAGGACATATGCGAATAAGAGTATTGTGCAGAGAGAAATGATAAACTCGATCGGGCAGCCTCTGAAAACAGGAAGCAGCGTCTCGGCAGTATGGGCACCTGTAAGCCTGCCCGCAATGATGATAAGCAGATAGGTGATAAGAAAAGCACCTATATTAAGCATACTGATAAAAGCAGACTCTGCAAAGCAGCCCATCAGCCGCTCTCTCGCTTCAGACTTGATCTGCGCCGTCCTCATAGCCTTCCTCATAGTCAAACAAAGCCTCTCCTGCGTCATTGTAGCCCACGGACTGATATCCGGGAATTTTTCCTGCGATCTCAAAGCAGCCGCCCTGCTGCCACATCTGCGCCGTGACCATTACCTCGTAGCCGTGACCTCTGGGGCAGGCAAACTGCATAGGCTTCATTTTGGGCAGACCGAAGCAGGACATCATGTTCATAAGGATACCCGAATGCGTCATTACCCCCGCCTGTGTGATATCATTTTCCATCATATCAAGGATAATGGCATTGAGGGCAGTGTAGCAGCGGAC
Organism: Oscillospiraceae bacterium; assembly: GCA_018110855.1. Taxonomy (GTDB): domain Bacteria; phylum Bacillota; class Clostridia; order Oscillospirales; family Ruminococcaceae; genus Huintestinicola. The sequence goes on along the minus strand of JAGBFZ010000390.1, from coordinate 549 downwards.
CATCATATTTCGGAGGCTCTCGCCGTTGGGTGGAGGATTGTCAAGACCGCCCTTGAGCCATTTTTTATAGGTGTCAAGCTCTAAAAGTTCCTCGGCTCTCACTCCCTCGAAAACGCCGAAATCCATCTCACGGAGATCGTCCACCTCAATTATCTCCCTGTCGGGGAAAAGTATCTCCGCGGACTGCACTGCTCTTTCCAGCGGGCTTGAATATACCCTCTGCACCTTTGGATATTCGTGAGTGTCGTAAAGCTCTCTCAGCTCGTCCTTTCCTCCCTCCGACAGAGGAAGATCTGTCTTTCCGATATATATCCCGTCCTCGTTGGCGGCTGTTCTGCCGTGGCGGAGGATGCTCAGCCTGTAGCTTTTCAAGGGCATTTCCATCCTTTCCGATATGTGTATTGCATTAAAATATGTTTAATATATATTATAGCATATTCTTTCCATATAATCAAGAAAATTAAAAAAATATCCCCAAAAACTCAAAACTAATAAAAACCGTTCAGTCTAATTCAATATTCACTGTCCGCATATATCTTCTCAAAGGAT
>JAGBFZ010000040.1 GCA_018110855.1 Oscillospiraceae bacterium | reverse complement strand
GTAACTGGTATAATCCGAACAACAGTGCATATTTTGAAGAGCATGTCGCTTCTCTCAAACAGACACTTGACGATAAAGCGCAGGTCTCCGAAAAGCCTCGGTATAGCTGCGTGCTTATGAATAAGCAGCGCCTCCAGCGACTCGGGGGTTATTTGCAGTATTCCCGAAGGATTTTTTAATAGCTTTGCTTTGTGTGACTGAGAAACATCTCCGTGCCAGTGCCAGACAGGGATATCCCCTTCGGCGCAAAGGTCGTTCAGTCTCATAAACTGGTCATTGATAAGTGCTTTCAGGGGACCAATGTAAATAGCCCCTACCGAGCGGGGCGGATCCTCGGAAAATAATGTGAGTATGGGAAAAAACGCCGCTTCCGTTTTTCCCGAGGCGGTAGAGGCGGAAAGAAGTACATTTTCATCGGTGTTGAATATTCCGTCCGCCGCAGCAACCTGTATTGCCCTGAGATTTTCCCAGTTGTTGCGATATATAAAATCCTGCACAAAGGGAGCGTATCTGTTGAAAATATTCATGGCATATCCTTATAATTCAAATTCGGCAAATTCTTCTTCGGTTTTTTCGCTTTCCTCAGCCTGTGACTTTGCAAACTGAAAGCTTTCGGAGCTTAATAGCTCGGTAACGTTCATTTCGGGATTCTGATAAATAATATTCAGAAGCTCAATAAAATCACGGATCACCTCTCTCGGTGTGATATTGGAATCTGCTCCTATCCTTCCGAATTCTATCTTAATAAAATTAATCATATCCTCTTCGGTGAGCTTTTGGGTATAATCAAACAGCGTGGAATGGATATCCGCAAGCTTTTCGATAAGTACAAGCATTTCCTCATAGGTGAGAGGAACCAGCTTAATAACAGGAGCAAGCATATCCTTCATGCCCTCCCTGCCGAAGCGACCCTCTGCAAGGCGTGAACGAAGGGCTTCATAGCTGTAAACACCCCGTCTTGTATCTTCAATACACTGAGGCGTGCCGCACATGATAATTCCCAGATATTTTGCCTTTCCCTGCAAGGTATCGTTATACATGGTGAGGATCTTTTCGTAGTTATACTGCCTTGTAATGCTGTTGGGAACCTTGTAAATATTCACAAGCTCGTCAATAAGGATAAGCATACCGTTATAGCCTGCCTGCCTGAGAAAATAAGCAAACAGCTTGATGTATTCGTACCAGTCATCATCGGTGATAATTATATTCACGCCCAGATCGCTTTTGGCTTCCGTTTTGGTGGCATATTCGCCCCTGAACCATTTAACCACCTTTGCCTTGGTATCATCATCACCGTTAATATAGGAACGGTAATAAAGGGTCAGCAGCTTTGCAAAATCAAAGCCGTGGACCATTTCGTTCAGGGAATTTATCACCGAATATATCTTTCCCTCCACCTTTGCTGTAAATTCGGGACTGTCGGCATCTCCGCCGTTTTCGGCGGCAGCCTCATTCTGAACACTGCTTATCCATCTGTCGAGAATAAGAGTCAATGCTCCGCCCTCGGGTCTTGTTTTTGTGGACATATTTCTGATAAGCTCCTTGTAGGTGGCAAGACCCTGTCCCTTTGTTCCCTGTAAGCGTCTTTCGGGAGACAGGTCAGCGTCTGCCACCACAAAATTCTTATCCATTACATAATTCCTTATGGTCTGGAGAAGAAAGCTTTTTCCGCTTCCATATTTTCCCACGATAAAGCGAAATGATGCTCCGCCCTCGGAAATTATATCCACATCATGTAAAAGAGCGTTTATCTCCGTCTCCCTTCCAACGGTAATATAAGGCAGTCCGACTCTCGGCACAACTCCGCCTTTAAGTGAATTTATCACTGCTGATGCAATTCTCTTAGGTATTTTCATTTTTTTACAATTCCTTTCAGTTCATCGGCGTAATCCTCAATTATCTCAGGGATATCACCGTCAAAGGCTATGACAGTATCACCAAACATATCAAAAAGCTTATCATTAATAGAATCTGCAAGCACCGAAAGCATTACTCCCCTTCGGCTTCTGAGCGGATCTGTGCTGATGCCGTAAAGCAGGCAGCGAAGAAACTCATACTCATTTTCGTCAAGTGGTATATCTGTATCTGCATTATCCTCGCAAGCGGCATCAATATATTCTTCGGGAACAGCAGCTGCTGCTTCGGGAATAATATCCACCGTCTCGTCCGTTTCAGATTCGGTCATCAGTCTTTCTCTTGTAATGTCTGCCGCCTGACGGATACCTTTCAGCTTGGAAAGATCAAGATCGATTTTTTTCGGGGTGTTTCTTCGCATTTCTTCAAGCAGAGAATCAATTTCCTTTTCGATCATGCCAACGGTAAGCTTTGTCTCGATAGGCTGATTAATTTCTGGAGATATGCCGTATTTTTTCCGCATTACACTGTCAATAGTTTTTATAAGCTCCCCCAGCTTTTTGCTGCGTCTGTCAATGGTATGAAACCTTATGCAGCTCCATCTCCCGTTTATACATTCATATTTATGAACATCATTGACATTATAAGTAAAACTTTTGTATCTTACACTGTCATAGAAAACCGCCGTGCCGAACATCTCATAGGGACATGAAACAGGGCTGCCGAAATAGCTTTCAAACAGGCTTTTTTTGCGTCGCTTTTCGCTGTATTCGCAAAGGGTGCGGTAAACGGCGCAGATAATTCTTTTGCAGTCATTGGGATATGTTTTATATAGCTTGGAATTTCCTATATTGTATGAAGAAAGGGTTTTAATTGCACTGAACATTTCCTCGTCGGATAATTTTTCATGACATTTCAGAGAAATAAGAGCTTCTTCTGCGCTTGTATCAAAAACCGAGCTGAACAATTCTTTGTCCAAACCGTAAAATACCGCAAAATCTTTCAGCCATCTGTCTATATACGGCGTGATATTTTGATCAAGTTCTCCGTACCTCTTACCGAAATCGGAAAGCCTTTCAAAGCCCTCCTTGGAATTGCTTACGCCTATCAGATGAAGCAGCTCGTAGATATAAACAAAAGCAAAGGACAGATATGTTTTGCGGATATCACCTTTTCTAACTCTTGTCCGCCAAGAAAAATAGCCTCGGAGCTGTTTTGTATTCATTGAACGATAAGTGGGATAATAGCAGACAAATTCACCGCTGTAATCATAATCGTCCTCATAATCCTCCATGAGCTTTGCCTGCTCATAAAAGGTTTTTCTGTCGGACATGGAATAAAGGGATGCTTTGCGAATACTCTGCTGCAGCTCGATGATTTTCGGGGGAACATAGCTGCTCATTTGCGAGGCGGTCTTTATTATCGGCTCATCTTTATAGACCGCCGAAGAAAAGCTCCTGCTGTTTTTCAGCTTTTCATCGGAAAGTATCATCTCAATGATCCTTTTTGCTTTCGGCAAACGCTCACCCCCCATTTATTGAAACGTTTATTCACTTTATTAAGTATATCACAACAGGGATTTGTTGTCAATCAGATAAAATCAATTCAGAAAAATATCTTATCACAATGTATTGTTAATATTTTTTAAATATTATCAAATAATATTGAAATTTGTCGAAATATGTGTTATAATAATTTACATATAAAGGGAATTCATTTTAATTGTTCTTTTTTACAGAAATTCTCGTCATTTGAATGATCATATTTTTTTACAGGAGGTCACATCATCATGGTTAGGATCGAACCTGATCTGTGCGTTGGCTGCAACGCCTGCATAAGAGCCTGTCCCGTAAACGACGCAAATATGTCCCATAAATCGGGAGATAAAACGGTAATAACAATAAACGACAAAAACTGTATCCACTGCGGCGAATGTATCAAAGCGTGTGCTCATAAGGCAAGATTTTATGACGACGATACCGACCGTATGTTTGCTGATCTGAAAAAGGGAAAGAAGAT
>JAGBFZ010000389.1 GCA_018110855.1 Oscillospiraceae bacterium | reverse complement strand
TCCAAAACTACCGCATTGGCACCGATCATCACCCGGTCTCCTACGGTCACCGGTGTGGCGCTCATTGGCTCAATGACTCCGGCAAGCACTGCACCGGCACGAAACGCCCGTCACGCCACCATTTTCACATGGAACGGCATAATGCACGCCACCAACAGGTGCTATGAAACTGATCCCCGTCCCCTTGACCCCGAGTGCGACTGTCCCACCTGCCGAAATTACTCACGAAGCTATATCCGTCATCTGTTCAAGGCGGACGAGCAGCTTGGAGGCAGGCTTGCGGTGGTGCATAACCTGTATTTCTACAACACTCTTATGGAGAAAATCAGAGAGGCTATTGACAATGATGAGTTTGACAGCTTTAGGGAGAAATATTCGGTGCTTCTCTCGTCAAAGCTGATGGATTGACATGAATCGACATTAAAATTATCTTAATTATAACTTAACAAAAATTCTTAAACAGTTCACAAAAAAGACTGATAATAATTGTGAAAATGTGGTAATATTATTATTGCGTTAGGAAATATCCGGAAAGGAATCCAAAATGTATAAGCTTGTTATCTTCGACCTTGACGGAACTCTGGTTGATTCTCTTGAGGATCTGGGGAATGCCTGCAATGAGGCTCTTTCAAGGTTCGGATATCCCGTTCACCCTATGGACAGCTTCCGCTATTTTGTGGGAGACGGTGTGCCTATGCTGATAAAAAGGGCACTCCCCGAAAACGAACGCTCCGAGGAGAATATTGCAAGGGTCAAGGCGGTGTTTGACGAAATATACGGCAGGACCTACAATGTCTGCACACGTCCCTATGAAGGCATCCCAGAGCTGCTTCAAAGGCTCAAAAATGAAGGTATCCTTATTGCGGTAGCTTCAAACAAGCCCGATAATTTCACTCAGACCATCGTTTCGGGAATGTTCGGAGATATGTTCTCCTATGTTTCGGGAAAAAAGGAGGGCTTTGAGAAAAAGCCTGATCCGCAGATTGCTCTGCACATAATGGAAAAGCTGGACGTTTCTCCCTGTGATACTCTTTTTGCGGGGGATTCGGCGGTGGATATGCAGACTGCTTTAAACGCAGGCTGTGACAGCATCGGCTGCCTGTGGGGCTTTCGCACTTTAAAGGAGCTTACTGATAACAAGGCAAAATATATTGCAAAATCGCCCGAGGATATTTTTAACGCTGCGCTTAAAAAATAATTTTATCTCTTAATTCCCACGAACTTTTTGCGGCGGGGAAGCATGAGATATCTTTCGGAGGTTCTTTTTATGAACGTGCAGGATATCCATATGCAGTATATCGAGGAGGGCTTCGACGAAAACGGAGTCATTAACCAATTTGATTTAAAGCTCCCCGAAAATTTCAGCTACGCTTACGATATTATTGATAAGATAGCAGAGACCGAGCCTGACAGACGTGCTATGATATGGTGCGATGACGAGGGCAGAGAGAGAATTTTCACCTACGGCGAGTTATCCGCTTTGTCAAACAAGGCTGCCAATCTGCTTCTTGATATGGGCGTGAAAAAGGGAGAGCGTGTAATGACCGTTCTCAAGCGCCACTGGCAGATGTGGGTAGTCACCTTTGCTCTTGAAAAGATAGGCGCTATTCTTATTCCCGCCACCAATCAGCTCAAGAAAAAGGATTATGTTTACCGTTTCAGAGAGGGAGATATCGACCATGTTATCGCCACGGGAGACGGAGATGTTTGCGAAAATATAGAGTCTGCCTGCACGGACTGCCCCTTGAAGCTGAAATTTATCGTAAAGGGCGGAAGAGACGGCTGGATATCCTTTGATGATAAGCTTGAAGGCTATTCCGACAAGCTGCCCCGTATTCCCACAAACGTTGACGATGACTGTCTCATGTTCTTTTCCTCGGGTACAACGGGATATCCCAAAATGGTTATCCATTCACACAGATACAGCGTTTCACATATTCCCACCGCAAAATACTGGCATCACCTCAACAAGGACAGCCTGCATCTTACCATTTCCGAAAGCGGCTGGGGAAAATTTTTCTGGGGCAAGATATACGGTCAGATGGCGCTTGGTGCTACTATAATGACATATGATTTCACACGCTTTGTTCCGGGTGATGTGCTTCATATAATCGAAAAATACAAGGTTACAAGCCTTTGCTGTCCGCCGACCATGTACCGCTTCTTTATCAAGGAGGGCATGGAGGGACATGATATTTCTTCTCTCGAATATGCCACCACTGCGGGAGAGGCGCTTAATGCCGAGGTTTACGACCGCTTTAAGGAAATGACGGGGCTTTCGCTGATGGAGGGCTTCGGACAGACCGAGACCACTCTTATTATCGGCAATCCTTACGGCTCTGTTTCCCGTTCGGGTTCAATGGGTAAGGCTATGCCTATGTTTGATGTTGTTATTGCCGATACGGAGGGAAATGAAGTTCCCGACGGCACAACGGGAGAGATATGCGTCCGTCTGAAAAAGGGCGTGAACAACGGAATTTTCAAGGGCTATTACAATAATCCCGAGGCTAATGAAAAAGCCTTTGCCTATGGGCTTTACCACACAGGCGATACCGCATACAAAGATGCGGACGGCTATTTCTGGTATGTGGGACGTATTGACGATGTTATCAAATCCTCGGGCTACCGAATCGGTCCCTTTGAGATAGAGTCTATCCTGATGGAGCATCCTGCTGTGCTTGAGGCGGCGATTACGGCAGCACCCGACCCTATCAGAGGTCAGGTCGTCAAGGCGACTATCGTGCTTACAAGCGAGTACAGGGGCAGGGGAGACGAGAACCTTGTGAAGGAGCTTCAGAATTATGTGAAGGAAAACACCGCTCCTTACAAATATCCGAGAATTGTTGAATTTGTTGACGAGCTTCCCAAGACCATCAGCGGAAAGATACGCAGAGTTGAGATCAGGGAAAACGACGGTATAAAGCAGTAAAATATAAGAGACCGTGGTGTGCGGTCTCTTTTTTTATTAAAAATCATATAACCTTTAAATTTTCAGAACGCCACAAATCCTCCCGAGGTCTCCACGGGAGCGCAGGAGAGAAGATAGTCTCTGTTGCGCTGATAGCCTTTTTTGGCGATCTCGCTCTCAACGGCGTATTCGGCGGTTTCGGGGGTGTTGTTCTCTCTTGAAAGATGTCCGAGGATAAAGCGGGTCGTGCCGCAGCCGATAAGCTCTGCACACAGGCTGCCGCAGTCGGAGTTGGATAAATGCCCTCTGTCCGAGCGTATCCGAGCCTTGAGATGGGCGGGATAATCGCCGAGCCTCAGCATTTCGGGGTCGTAATTTGCTTCGATAAGCACAGCCGAGCAGCCGCTTACGCCGTTTCTCACTTCATCGCTCACATAGCCCAGATCGGTGCATACGGCGCAGCTTGTATCGTCCTCAAAGGTTATCCGATAGCCGCAGGAAAGTGTGTCATGTGAGGTGGGAAAGCAGGAAATTTTCATGCTTCCTATCTCGGCATGGTCCTTGATATCCTCCGCTGAGGATAGGATAAGCCCCATGTCATACAGCGAATCGAGAGTTCCGCTCTGAGAATAAACGGGTATGCCCGTCTTTTTGGTCAGGACCCTCAGTCCCTTTATATGGTCGCTGTGGTCATGAGTGATGAAAATCGCCTTGACACAGCTCATATCAAGCCCGTTCAGAAGAAGGGCATTTTTTATTTTTGTAAATGAAGCTCCGCAGTCAACGAGTATTCCCTCGCTGCCCGAGCCTATATATGTACAGTTTCCGCTGCTTGATGAGAACAGCGGGTAGATTCTCGGCATTTTTCTGTATTCTCCTTGATTATATTACAGTAATATCCAAAATATTACAGTCCTCTTTCGTGACTGCCTTCCGCCTGCTTTTCCGATTGTCTGATGGCAACAAGGGTATAGCTTGTTCCTCTCTTCTGCACAACGTAATCAACGTATTTCTCGGGAGAGGGAGCCTCGTCTGAGGTGAGCGTGAGCCATGCGGGAGTGGGGGAAACATATCCCACTGTAAGAGTATAGCTTTCTCCCACCTTGCTGATGGATTCGATATATGGCGAATAGGTGAAGAACTTCGGATTTTCGGGGATTCTGTAGGAGCTTATCTCCTCGTCATAGTAAAAGGAGATATCCGCAGAAGAGATAGTCATGTGCTTTACTGTAAGACCCGAGCCGAAGAGCTTTGCGGCGTGTTGCTCGATATCCACCTCGGGAACTATCAGATAGTCGAAATCAAGCGCATATCTGCTCTTGTCCTCATAGAGAATAATGTCCCATACCGCAGCGGAGATGATGGTCTCGTTCTTGAGCCTTGTGGTTGCGTCAAAGGCGGGCGGGTCGCAGATAACAACGGGATAGATGAATTTTGCAAATTCGTTTTTCTGCTCGGTGTTGTCAATAACGCTTTTAACCTTGTCCGAAACGAAGTCCACCGTTGAGACAAGCCCGATCATTGCGAGGATTATGAAAACAAGCCCCACGATAAAGTGAAATGCATTTTTATTGCGGGGCTTTGCGGCAGCGTCTGTTCCGCCCTCCTCAAGCTCGGACATTTCGCTTATTTCCGAAATATCCTCATCAAGAGCGGAATCGAGAATTTCGATTATATCGCCATTTTTCTTTTCCTCGGAGCGTTTGTCCTTTTTCATAATATCAGTACCTTATCTGATCTGACCGCTTCCGTCGATCAGATACTTGTTTGATGTTATCTCGTAAAGACCCATGGGACCTCTTGCATGAAGCTTCTGGGTGGAGATGCCTATCTCCGCACCAAAGCCGAACATTCCTCCGTCTGTGAATCTTGTGGAGGCGTTTACATAAACGCAGGCGGAATCAACCTCTTTTTTGAATTTCTCGGCATTACTGAGGTCGTTCGTAACGATACATTCGGAGTGACCTGTGGAATATTTTCCGATATGGGCTATTGCTTCGTCAATATCCTTGACAACCCTGACAGCCATGATATAATCTCCGAACTCCGTTGCATAATCCTCTTCGGTGGCGGGAACAATGCAGTCTCCCAGAATACGGACAGTCTCGGGACAGCCCCTCAGCTCAACGTTATGCTTATCAAGCTGAGCCTTGACCGCAGGGAGAAATTCCTCTGCGATATCCTTATGAACGAGAAGGGTCTCAAGAGCGTTGCATACGGAGGGGCGCTGAGTTTTGCCGTTGTCGGTGATGTTCACGCCCATCTGAATGTCTGCGCTTTTGTCAATGTAAATATGGCAGTTGCCTGTGCCTGTTTCGATAACGGGAACGGTGGCATTCTGAGTTACAGCCTTGATAAGCCCTGCGCCGCCGCGGGGAATGAGCAGATCAAGGTATTTGCTGCATTTCATAAGCTCGGTGGTGACTTCTCTTGTGGTATCGTCTACGAACTGAATTATGTCCTTGGGAAAGCCTGCTTCGGAAACGGCGTCTCGCATGATATTGCAGATGCACTTGTTGGAATTATACGCTTCCTTGCCCCCTCTGAGAATGACAGCATTGCCCGTTTTAAGGCAGAGTGTGGCTGCGTCTGCGGTAACGTTGGGACGGGACTCGTATATCATTCCGATAACGCCCATGGGAACTCTCACCTTGGTTATCCTCATGCCGTTGGGACGGACAGAGCCGCTGTCCACCTTGCCGATGGGGTCCTCAAGCTTGATAAGCTCTTCTATGGCATCGGAAATGCCCTTTATCCTGCTTTCATTCAGCATAAGTCTGTCCTGCATGGAAACGGACATACCGTTCTCCCTTGCAGCCTTGAGGTCTGCTTCGTTTGCTTCGATTATCTCTGCTGAACGGTCGGTAAGCGCCTTTGCGATTTTTGCAAGAGCGGCATTTTTCTTTTCGGTGTCTGCGGAAACAAGCGATTTTTTGGCTAAAACGGCATTTGCGCCGAGAGTTTCTATGTAAGTCATAAAGAATAACCTCCCTTATTTATTTGCAAGGAAAACAGTTCCAACCTGTTTGCCGTCAAAAAGCTCGTAAAGGATATCGGGATTCCTGCCGTTTACGATTGCCATGTCAAAGCCTGCGTTCATGGCGATCTCTGCGGCGTTTATCTTGGTTATCATGCCGCCGCTGCCAAGACCCGAAACAGCGTCTCCCGCAAGGGCTTTTATCCTGTCGTCTATCTTTTCGACAACGGGAATGAGCTTTGCATCGGGATTTGTGCGTGGGTCTCCGTCAAAAAAGCCGTCTATGTCGGACATTATTACAAGAAGGTCCGCATGGCAGAACATTCCAACATGAGCCGCAAGTGAATCATTTTCTCCCACCGCAAGCTCCAGCTCATCAATTGCAACGGTGTCGTTTTCGTTTACAACGGGAATGATATTATGCTCGATAAGCTTGAAAAATGTATTCTCAACATTGTTTTTGCGTGGGGTCTCAAGAATGTATCTTGTAAGAAGGATCTGCGCCACATTCAGGTTATATTCCCCGAACAGCTTGTCGTACATATACATAAGCTCGCACTGACCCACAGCGGCGCACGCCTGCTTCATGGGTGTGTCTGTGGGACGCTCTCTCAGCCCCATTTTTGACATTCCGAGACCGATAGCTCCCGAGGAAACGAGGATTATCTCCCGTCCGCTGTTCTGAATGTCCGCAAGGGTCTTTACGAGCCTTTCCATTCTGCGGATATTGAGCCTGCCTGTTTTATGGGTAAGTGTGGTGGTTCCCACCTTGATAACGATTCTTTTTTTCTGACTTATATCAAACATTTTAATTGACCTGACTTTCCGTTAATTTACCTTGTTTTTGGGAGTGCCGTTTATAAAGCTCCTGAGATTGTCCGCAGCTGCTGCGATGAGCCGCTGTCTTGTCTGAACGGGCGCCCACGCCACATGGGGAGTGATTATGCAGTTTTTAGCGCCGAGCAGAGGATTATCCGCCTTCATAGGCTCTGTTTCCACAACGTCAAGCCCTGCTCCTTCGATAATGCCGCTGTTGAGCGCTTCTGCAAGATCATGCTCATTCACAACGGGACCTCTTGAGGTGTTTATTATGTATGCAGATGGCTTGCACAGCTTCAGCATTTCCGAATTTACAAGCCCCTTTGTATTCTCCGTAAGAGGGCAGTGGAGAGAGATGAAGTCCGCTTTTTTAAATACTTCCTCGGTTGAAACGAATGTGACTCCCTCTGCGGTCTTTGGCGTTCTTGTTGAGGCAATAACGTTCATGCCGAATGCCTTTGCGATTCTGGCGGCTGCCGAGCCTATGCTTCCGAAGCCGATTATTCCCATTGTCATTCCCGAAAGCTCAAAGGTGGGAATGGTGAAATAGGAGAATGTGTCCGACCTTATCCAGCCGCCGCTCTGAACGTCCGCATTGTAATCTGCGGTGCGGCTTGCAAAATGCAGGATATAGGAAAATACCTGCTGCGCCACCGCCATGGTGGAGTATGCAGGCACGTTGCATACGGTTATTCCAAGCTCTGACGCAGCTTTTATATCAACATTGTTGTAGCCTGTGGCACACAGCCCGATATATCTGAGCTTTGGGCATTTTTCCATTATCTCACGGGTGAATATGGTCTTGTTTATGATAACAGCTTCTGCATCTTCAACTCTTTCGATGACCTTATCCTGCGGTGTGAGGGGATATCCCGTCACCTGTCCCAAGGCTCTGAATTCATCAAGGGAAACGTCCCCCTGAGAAACGGTTTTCTCTTCAAGCAGAACTATCTTCACGGCAATTCTCCTTTATTCGCTTTTATCTGCTTCTGAGCTGTCGGACTGTTCTTCGGGTGCTTGCTCCGACGCTTCCTTTGCAGCCTCTTCCTTTGCCTTTTCATCTGCGGCAAGCGCCTTTGACACCTTTGCCATATCCACGATGGTAAGGACAAGCAGAATGATCTCCTCAAGTCCTAAAATATAGAAATACGGCACATCCTTGCAGATATAGATAAACAGTGTTGAAACTATTCCCACCAGCATATACAGCTCATAGGTGTATTTCCTTTTTATATAGCAGAGTATCAGCAGTATAACGCTGACAATTACAAAGCCGATGTGAATGGAAAGCGGCAGGGGGAAAATTATCGAATGTTCCATAATAAAGAATTGCGTCCTTTCAAATAGCATTGCGTATATTACGCCAATAATAACAGTATATCACAACCGACGCATTATTTCAATAGCAAATTTGATAATTCAGGAATAATGAAATACAAAAATTTTTTCTTCTAAGTGAAAAAAACTATGTACAAATCCAAAAAAGTATGCTATAATGTAAATAACTATTCACACCTATGAAGGGAGCGGCGCTGCTGCATATGGATGAACTTAGCGAACTGCTTATTGATAATAAAACCGATGAAAAATTCAACCGCCTCTTCCGCTCCGCCCTGAAGAAGAATCATTTTTCCGTGGAAAAGCGGGGCTCGAGAGATTATTACACCCTTACAGACGGCAGATCGTCCCTCGGCTTTGACGTTTCCGCCGAGAAATACGAATACGCCCGCAGCCGTTCCATGGATGCGGTAAACAAGCTGACTGACCGTGTAAGGCGGGATTTTGATATCCTTGAGCGCTTGGTTTCCTTTACCAACGGACAGGAATTTATCAGGTACACCGTTATGCGCAGCGAAGAAATAAGCGGCGATATGATATGCGACGATTTTATGGGCGGGCTGAAAAGGGTCATCTGCTACACGGGGGATAATATCCGTTCAAGACTTCTTCCCGAGGAATATATGAAAAAATGGGACGTGCCTCGGGAGGTGCTTTTCTCCGTTGCCGACAGGAATATGTGCAGGCTGCTGAAAAAGACGGAATTTTCCGAGAGCTTTGCAGATGGCTCGGGTGCTGTGAGATGCCTTGATTTCAAGGCTGAGGGCAGCGATTTTACCGTTGCTCTGATGATGTGCTCGGATTTCAGGAGCTTCATTTCCGAGAGAATGGGTCCCCGCTTCCTTGTGGCAGCTCCGTCAAAGGATACGCTTCTGGTGCTTTCCGAGGTCACAAACAACGTGCTTGAGCGTCTCGGGGCGGCAATTGTCGGTGAATACCGCTGGGCGGCACGTCCTCTCACCACCGATATTTTCCATTACAGCTCTGCCGGAGTTACCGTTGCAGGGCATTTTTCCGAAGCGGACGGATAATTTTTCCTGATATTACAAATAATACTGAAAGGAAATGTTTTCATTATGAGAAAGATGAGCGAGCAGAAAAAGAAAAACATAACTCGTGTGGTAATGCTTATAATGGCGATAGTCATGATACTGAGCTTTGTTATCCTTCCCCTTTCTATGGATATTGCGGCGGAGGAAACGGGAGTTGCTGTCACAGTGACCCGGTTTGAAACGGGAAAGCTCTCCGATGCCATTGAAAAGGCAAAGGACGGCGCTGATCTTAACACCATCACAAAGATCGCAGTCAGCGGCGGAACCATGAACGCTTCGGATTATTCCGCTCTCTGCGGTTATCCCAATGTGGAATTTTTAGAGCTGGCAGGCTGCAAGACCGAAAACGGTGTTATCCCCGAAAATGCAATGTCCTCAAGGAATCAGCTTTCGTATATCAGTCTCCCCTCAAACACCGAGACCATCGGACAGAGAGCCTTTTCGGGAAACCGAAAGCTCCTTAAAATTTCCATTCCCGCCACTCTTCGCGTTATAGGTGACTATGCCTTTGAGGGCTGCGAGCAGGTGGAGGAATTTGCCGTTCCCGCAGAGGTCACTTCTATCGGAACAGGCGCATTTTCCGACTGCAAGGCACTCAAAAGTTTTGCTCTCCCCGTTGCTATAACCGAGATACCCGATTACTGCTTTGCAAAATGCTCCTTTACGGAAATGCATTTCGGTCCTCAGGTGGAAAAGATAGGTAACGGCGCATTTTCCGACTGTCATGATCTGACGGATATATATTTTTACGGTGACAAGGCTTTCTCCGCAAACGAAAGCTCCTTTCAGAATGTCAAGGTAACTGTTCACACCTATGAGGACAGCGAGGGCTTTGACGGTCTGATAAATAACTTTGTTTCCGTAAGCAATGACCTCAGCGAGGACAGCGTTTATGTACCTCCTCAGCCCTCGGAAACAACGCCCGCCGAATCGGCTGCCGAAACCGAAGAGACTGCTTCGGAGGCAGAAAGCTCCGCCGAGGAGACAACGGAGGCTTCCGAGGAAAAACCTGCCGAGACCGCTTCTGAGACTCAGAGCGAGGTCCCTGCATCAGCTCCCGCAGCGTCCTCATTCAGCGGAATATCTGTGCTTATAATTGCAGTTCTCTGCGCAGCCCTTGCAGTTACAATCACCCTGCTTGTGGTAAACAAAAAGAAATGATCACACTCAGCAGCGGAAAATACCATATATCCGCTGCTGATTCTGTTTGCATAAAAAAATTGGAGGATAATGAAAATGACCGAAAGACCCTCAGATAAAAATGCCGCAATTTCCGCTCTTATTGAGAATACCGAAAAAGTCATCGTCGGAAAAAGAAAGTCCATCGAGCTTGTTATTACCGCTATGCTCACGGGGGGACACGTTCTTATCGAGGACGTTCCCGGGGTGGGAAAGACCCGCCTTGTTTCTTCAATTGCCCGTTCCTGCGGAGGCAGCTTCGGCAGGATACAGATGACTCCCGACATCATGCCCTCGGATATCACGGGCTTTACCATGATAAACACCTCGGGTACAGGAGAGTTCAGAAAGGGAGCCGCATTCTGCAATTTTCTCCTTGCCGATGAGATAAACCGTGCTTCGCCCAAATCTCAGTCGGCACTTCTTGAGATAATGGAGGAGGGACAGGTGAGCCTTGACGGCGAGATATATCCACTCCCTAAGCCTTTTATGGTGCTTGCCACTCAGAATCCCGTTGAGACCTACGGTACCTATCATCTTCCCGAGGCTCAGATGGACAGATTCGTTATGAAAATAAGCATGGGTTATCCCGACAAGAATGACGAGCTTGCTATTCTTGCAAAAAATGAAAGCAGCCTTTCTCCTAAATCTCTTGAGCCTGTCATTTCCTGCGAGGATATAATGTCTCTTATGGAAAAAGCACGCCTTGTAAGGTGCAGCGAGAATATCAGCAGATATATAATCGAGCTGGTAAATGCCACCCGACAGGCGGAGCATATAAAGCTGGGAGTCAGCCCCAGAGGAAGCATTGCTCTTTATAACACCGCCAAGGCATATGCTCTCATTTCGGGCAGAGCCTATGTTATCCCCGATGATGTGAAGTTCCTTGCGCCATACGTTCTCTCCCACAGAATCATCCTTACGCCAAAGGGCAGGTCTCTCTGCGGAAGTCCCGAGGGAGCGGTCAATATGCTTCTGTCTCAGGTCCCTGTCCCTGTGGAATGATATTATGAAGATGAAATTTGCTAAAATAATGCCCGTTCTGGAGAGCCTTGTGAATTACTTGGCGGCAGTCGCTCTGTCGGTGATATTTGCGCTGTATCTCAGCGGACGGGTGGGCTGGTTTTTAGTGGCTGCCTTTGCGGTTGCGCCTGTTCTCTCTGTGCTGATGACACTTATTTTTGTTCGCAGGATATACGTTTCCTGCGAGACCGATTCTCTGATAATGTGCAAGGGTGACAGCTGCGAGATTACGGTAAGTATCACAAACGGCACGTTTCTCCCTACTCCTCCCGTGCTTGCGGATATGACGGACACCCCCTCGGTTTATGCGGAGAACAAGCTCTGCACAGTCTCGGTAATGCCCTTTGATACCGAAAGCATTACCGTTTCCTACAAGGCGAGGATTAGCGGTCCCGCAGAGATAGGCGTGAAAAGCGTGAGAGTTTCGGATTATTTCGGGCTTGTTTCCTTTGAGGTGAAGAGCGCAGATATAAGCTCTCTGCGCTTTACTGCGTCGGTCATTCCCGATATCCCCGATGTGAGCTTTGACGACCCCACAGTTTCACGGGCGGCGGAGCTTTCCGCTTTCTCCGATGACAGCGAGGACGTTACCGAAAGCAGTTCATTTACCTTCGGCGGATTCCCGGGCTTTGAAAACAGGGATTATATGCCGGGAGACCCTCTCAAGCGCATTAACTGGAAGCAGTCCGTCAAGCGGGGCAGGCTTCTTGTACGAACAGACGATGAGACTGCCTGTTCATCGGTATCAATAATTCTTGACAGCGTATTCTGCTCTGATAAGGCATTTCTTCCCGCAGTTGCCGCAGACAGCAGATATGAGGGTTGCGGGATGGACGAGCTTCCTTTTCTCATGTCGCAGAATGCCGCAGAGCAGTCTCTTGGCATTGTCAGAGCATTTATCCTGAAAAATTATTCGGTAAGCTATTTTCTTATGGGCAGAAACGGCTGGGAATGCTTCCCCGTTTACGATGAAAACGACCTTACTGCTATAAGAACGGAGCTTGCGTCATACAGCTTCCGCAGCTCGGGAGAACGTTTTCCCGAGGAGGAGCTTAAAAATCAGAAGGGCAGTGTTTGCCTGTTCTGCACTCCCTATCTTGACGAAGAGCTTGACAGCCTTCTCGCTTCTGACGGCGGAGAGGGCAAGGGCGCATTGCAGACGGTTATATATTCTGCCTCCGAATCTCCCCGAGTTGTGAGAATGAAGGGGGGAGAGACCTGATGAAAGAGAAAATTGCTGATTTTTTTAAGAGCCGCAGACGGGAGATACTCCCCTTTGCGCTTTCCACGGTAATGAGCCTTGGAGTATTTTCGGTCTACTCAATACCCCTGTTTTCGTTCTGGACGGCGGGCATACTTATCTTTACCGCCGCCATGTTCCTGCTTTGCAATTTCACAAACAAGCACCATCTTGCAGGCGGCATAATGATAGCCTTTCTTGCTGTTTTTCTGCTGAGGACCTTTTTCTCGCTCATTTTCGGCTATGACTGGGGAGCGGGCTTTCAGAGGTGGTTCCTCACAGGCGCAGACGAGGCGGAAACGCAGACGGAATATATTCTCGCCCTGCTGGTAAGCTTTGTTCCCTTTTTTGCCGTTTCGGTCTATTATTTTTCCTGCGTGCTTTACCGAATGTCCTTTCTCACTCTTGTGAGCATAATACCCTTTGCATTGTCGGTAAAGGTCCTTACGGATATTAATAACGTCTACATCGCTCTTATTGCAATGCTTAATATTGCTGTGCTGATGACTTCTCTCAGGGAAAAAAGCAGCAGCGGACGGATAACGGCGGGAAACAGAGCGGCGGTTTTTTCGGCGTCGGTCTTTGCCTTTGTGCTGCTGATGATATCTGCCCTTATCCCGAAGGAATCCGAGGCAAGGTATTATGATGAATTTGAGCGGCTTTTCATGAACAGCGAAAATAATCGTCCACTGAGCGACTATTCGGTATTCAGCGAATTTTCGGGAGGTCCCGACTCCTTCCGTAATTTTTCAAACAGATATTTATATATGCTTTACGGGGAAGGCATGACTTATTTCAAGCGTCAGACCTTTGACCTGTACGATATGGAAAATCTCAGGTGGTACAGCGACCCTGATTACAGCGAGCCCTATTGTCTGAATGAGGAATGGGCGGAGGAAGCTGAAAAGCGCAGCCTTGAAAAGCTGAGAAATGCTATTATTGCCGCAGACGGCTATTCAGAGGGCTTTTCCGATAAATACGGTCTTTCAAGACTTGCGGGATTTTCCGATTTTTCCGATGAGCTGAGGATAATGAATGTTATACCCGAGAACTTCGGAGCGGTATATTATATCGCTCCTGCGAGAACGGTCAAAATTATTCCTAACTCAAAACGGGATATGATATACGTTACACGGGGAGGGGTATTCAGAAACAAAGAGCTGCCTCATGACCCGAATATGTCCTATCAGTTGATGTATTACGATGAGTTCCGCTCGAGATATCTGTGGCTGCAGCTGGGAGGAGCGGATTTTGACAATGAAAAATGCGTTGAAATGCTTTCGGAGCTGTGCGATATCCTCAGTGAAAACAACGACCCTCTTTACGAAAACGCCGAGGCATTCTTAAATGTTCATACACAGGCGATGGAATACCGCACTCCCGAATATGAGAAGAACACTGAGGAGATATCCCCCGAAATAAAGGCGTTTGCAGAGGAAATTACCGCAGGACTTGAGTATGACTGGCAGAAGGCAGAGGCTCTTCAGACCTATTTCACCTCAAACGGTTATATCTATGATCTGAATTATATACCGTCAGACCCCAGCGTGGAATATTTTCTCTTTGAAAGCAAGCGGGGAAGCTGCACGCATTATGCCACCGCATATGTGCTCATGGCACGCTCTTTGGGACTGACTGTACGCTATACCGAGGGCTATTCTCCCGATATCACAGGCAGAGACAATGTGTTTTCCGTTAAGGACAGCTGTTCCCATGCATATCCCGAGGTGTATATTCAGAACATGGGATGGATAGTGTTTGAGCCGACTATTGCGGGAGATTACTCTCTTTCTTCGGATACGGAAAGGAACACAGGCTTTGAGCTTAAGGTGGATTACAGCCTTGTTTTCGTTATCTGTGTGATCTCGGGAATACTGCTCATTCTCGCCCTTGCGGCTGTTCTGCTGATACCCGCAGCTGCGGAAAAGCGCTTTATCCGCAGGATAAGCAAAATGCCCCCCGAGGAATGTATCAGACAGGTTTATATCAGGATATCACGAAAAATATCCGCGAGTGTTTTCAGACATTCCGATGCCATGACGCCTTATGAGCTTGCATTGGAGATAGAAAGGCTCACAGGCTGCGAAACGGGCAATTTTGCTTTTATTGCGGAAAATGCTCTCTTTGACTCAAATGCGGATATATCGGGAAAAGACGCTGCCATTGCCGCATATGAAAAAATACGCTTTGCTGTAAGGTCATATACAAAGGAGCAGAAAAAGCTCAGAAGAATGAATCGGAAAGGAAGATCAAGGAATGAAAAATAATTTCTGGGATCCCTCAAAGGAGCACTGCGCTGTTATTACGGGGGCAAGCTCGGGGATAGGTGCGGAATTTGCAAGGCTTCTTGGTAAAATGGGCTGCTTTCTTATTCTGTCGGGAAGGAATGAGGAGGCACTTGAAAAGCTGCGGGACGAGCTTGGCAGGGATAACTGCGTTATTATTCCCGCAGACCTGTCCGACCCCAAAAGCTGCATCGACCTTTTTGCAAAGTCGAGAAAATACAAGCCCGATATTCTTATAAACAACGCAGGCTTCGGGCTTTACGGTGAATTTACCGAGACCTCTCTCTCAAGAGAGCTTGAGATGATAGATGTGAATATCAAGGCAGTCCATATCCTTTTCAAGCTGTTTCTCAAGGAATTTACCAAGCAGAACAGGGGATATATTTTAAATGTTGCTTCTACCGCAGGACTGCTCCCCGGACCGCTTATGAGCACCTATTATTCAACAAAAAGCTACGTTATAAGGCAGACTCAGGCGGTTTATGAGGAGCTGAGAAGAAGGAAAAGCGATGTTCATGTTTCCGTTCTCTGTCCCGGACCTGTCAGCACAGAGTTTAATGCAAGGGCGGGTATCGAGGGCTTTATGAAGGGCATAACTCCCCGTTACTGTGCCGCTTACACTCTTTCTAAAATGAAGCAGAACAAGCTGATGATAATTCCCACTGCAAAAATGCAGCTTGCAATGACGGCTGTTAAATTTGCACCCTTATGCCTTGCCTGCGCTGTTTCCTACACGCTTCAGAGCGGAAAGAAGCAGATTTGAAAATTTTTCTCCCGCAAAGATCATTGCTCCTTTGCGGGAGTTTTTATGATAAGCTGTATTACAAAATATTCATAATATATTTACAAAATAATATCATAAAATCATCATTCATAAATCGTATAAGAATATGAAAACGGTCAGACAGACAGATATCTGTCAGATGGGGTGAAGTTAATGACTGAAAGCAGTTTTGCAAAAAACTTCGCTTTGATAACACAGGGCGATATGCAGGGGCTGAAAGCAATTTATGAGGAATACGGAAAACTTATATATTCCTCGGTGCTGAGACTCTGCCGCGATACTCATACGGCGGAGGACGTTACCTCCGAGTTCTTTCTGAAGCTGAAGTCCGCGGCTTCGGTTTACAGAGAGGGACTCGGGCATAAAAAATGGCTGCTCATTTCCGCAAGGAATCTTGCTCTGGATATCCTGCGGAAGCAGAGCCGTGAAATTCCCTCAAGCGTTTCGGACGGGGACGAAGAAAGTCACCCCCTTTCGGATATTCCCGACAGCTTGGACGCTGAGGATATGGTAACGTCACGCATGAATGCCGAGCAGCTTCTTATGACTCTCCCCGAGGACAAGCGGGAGGTCGTCCATCTGAAAATATGCTGCGGTCTGACCTTTTCCGAAATTGCAGATGTGCTGCGAATACCTGCGGGAACGGCGGCATGGCGTTACAGCCAAGGAATAAAACAGCTCAGAAGGCTTTACAAGGAGGTGCTGTAATGAATAAGGATTTCGAAAAGGACTACATAAATTTAACCGATTCATCAGCCCCCGACATGGATAAGCTCTGGGAAAATATTTCGTCCTCAGACCCTGCGGACACGGATATCACCCCATTCGTGTCCGCCGCTGAGGAATGCGAACGCTCCCGTCCCGTCCGCAGAAGCAATGCTTTCAGGGCCTTTGCCGCCGCAGCTGCTGTTTTTGCGGCAGCGATATTTGCGGTATCGGCATTGTCCGATAACATGAACATAGCAAAGTCGGAGACTTCTTCGTCTGCTGCCGACGGCTATTACGATGAAAACGGCTGTGCAGACATTGCAATGGGGGAATGTGAGGAAGCCGAATACAACTATGTAACTGCCGAAATGGGCTGGGATTACAGCGATCATCTGGACAGCTCGGAGGATATGAGCTATCTTTCCCTGAACCTTGCCTATACCGACAGCAGCGTTTACACTGCAATGTCCCGAAATACCGATGATGAGGAATATTTCGTTGAGGACAGGGTGCTTTCGGAAACGGAATTCTTCCTTGACGGGGAGATCATTTCCGCTGAGCCTGCGGGTGACGGCAGCATTAAATACACCATTAAGGTCATTCATGCCGTTGCCGACGATAACAGGGGATTTTCCGAAACAGAGGAGGTCTATTCCAATTCTCCCTATGCTCTCAGGACGGGAAGAGAATATCTGCTTCCCATCAGCGAGGAAAAGGGTCGG
>JAGBFZ010000388.1 GCA_018110855.1 Oscillospiraceae bacterium | reverse complement strand
GGATCCTGCAAGAATTGATTATGCACCACCGTGAAGTTTTTCTTCATCTCATTGACCATTCGTGCAGGATCCCGAGCTTGGGATAGCCGAGAGAGGATTGCTTATGACAATGCTGTCAAAGCCCGATACATACGATTTCAGCATAAAAGGGCTTGCATCGCTGCTCCCGAATGGTGAAACGGCAATAAGAACTGCCCTTATCAATCTTGAAAACCTCGGATATCTCAGGAGAGATCGTATCAAGGACAAGGGCAAGTTTGTTGACGTTATTTATAGGATTTCGGATTGTCCCATATTCCTTGATACCGAAAATGCGGATAATGAAGATGAGGAAAAACCACGTGTTGAAAATCCACAAGTGAATGAACCGCACGAACATAACCCACAGATATTATTAAATACTGAAAAAGCAAATACTGAAGAAGTAAATACTGATGAAACAAATACGGAAACCGCCAAACCGCACGAGCCGAAAAAATCTTTTGCCGAGAAGGTCAGAATGACCGATGAGCAGTACAAGGCGTTATGCGACAAGCATTCTAAGGAATTTGCCGATAAATGTATCGAGGAGCTTGATCTTTACAAACAGTCCAGTGGACGCACCTATAAATCTGATTATCACGCTATTCTTCATTGGGTAGTGGATAAGGTCAGACGGACTTATCCCGGGCTTGAGAAAACGATACAGCAGTCTGCACCGGCAAATTCTCCCGAATTTAACCCGTTTGAAGCTATGATAGGAGGTATGTAAAATGAACGAGCTTAACAGAGTATTCAGTGAGATTTTTGATAATTGCGAGGAGAATTACGGATTGGAACCTATGCCCGATGATTACATAGGTGATGATGGGCTGATATATTGCGGCAGCTGTCATACGAAGAAACAATGCTTTACACCGAGGATACTGACCTTTGAGCCAAGGATCGTCAGCTGTCCCTGCAAATGTCAGCAGGAAAGGGAAGCGGCGGAGAAGGCACAAAGGGAGTTTGTTCAGCGTGTTCGGAGAAATACCGCTAATGCCAATATTCCAACTCATTATGGGAATACAAAGCTTGAAATGCTTGATGAAGCAAATCGTAATTTCGCTGTCAGATACCTTGCCGATTTTTATGAAAACAGCGGTGATACTATCGGCTTGCTGCTGTATGGAGATGTGGGAACGGGCAAGAGCTTTCTTGCAAGCTGTCTGGCAAACGATATGCTGAGCAAGGGCTATTCCGTGCGTTGGCTTTCGGCTATGCAGATAGTTGAGCAGGGGGCGTTTTACAGCGATGAGGATTATAGGCGGTATGTTGATGATATTATCCGTCCCGATGTGCTGATAATTGATGATCTGGGTGCCGAGCGTGGAACAGAATTTGCAATGGAAAGAGTTTTCAGTCTTGTTGACACAAGAGTATCCTCGGACAAACCTCTGATAGTGACTACCAATGTTGACATAAACGCTATGGGACAATGCTCCGATCTTCGCAGAAAGCGGACTTTTGACAGAGTGCTGTCTGCCACTTTTCCTTATGTTATGCGGGGAGTGAGCCGCAGAATGAGGTCGGCAAAGGAGAATTTTGATAGGTATAAGGATTTGTTTTTGGGAAAATAACTATTTTGGGATAGCGTTACTTGAGTAAATCATTCGCCCAAGGATCTTTTGTGCCGGTCAGTTCCGCCCACCTTGCGGCTAAAAATTTCGCATATAGTGTATCGTCTAATCCATAACAGCCGATTGCAAAGCCATCATTCATTTCTATCAACAGCGTTCTTCCGTCATCGGTCTTTCCGAAATCTAATGAACAAGCAGCGGGAATTGTTGTGAAATCTCTGACTGCTTCTTCAATAACAGATAGATCGCAGCGGTTAGTGATATCACCGTTATAAAACTGAATGCCTATAATTTTACCGTATCGAATGAAGCAGCGCCATTCCGAGAGAAAGCTTACAACATCACTGCAAAGAATGTCCATTTCGGGATCAAGATGCCCGTATTCCGAAATATCTGCCCAATTGTTGACAACGATTCCTTTGGCTGCTTTTTCTTCTGTCGGTTTGATAAATACAGGAAGTTTTTCCTGTTTCAGATCTTTAAGCTTAACAGTTCTGATATTTCTTCCTCTGTATTTTTTCAGTTCATCGGGATAGTCAAAGACGGGAGGGGTTATTCCCATTTCGCTTAATGCGTGGTGCATAATTAGCATTCCACCGACTACGACATCTTCCGGTGTTCTTTGTTCAAGCTGTTCGTTGGTTGAAAACAATACGCATTCAATGCCCAGCTTTGAAAATCCGTTGAATGCCGCCAAACATTCTTCGTTCCAAGGTCTTCCCTCAAAAGAGTAAATATATGCTTTCATAATATCACCCGAGATTATTATTTCTGTATTAATCATTCTATCACATATCACAGAAAAAATCAATCGGCAGAAGAACAAAGAAAGGAAAATTACAATGCGTAAGCACAGCAAATTCTTTTCAATCTTCGAATTCTGCAAATCGAATGGTCTGCAGCCTATCGAATTCTATGAGATACTCAGCCATCACCCGGAGCTGGCAAAGAAACTGAAATCCAACGCAAAAGGTGAACGCCTGCTTGATGACAGATCAATAACGGCGGCAGGAGCGATCCTTCGCAAGATTGAAAAGGCAAAGCACAGCAAAAGTCCGATGTCGGCAGCTGCCGTTGAGATAAATCTACTTGCCGCCAAAAATGAAGAGCTGCGGAAGGAGGTGATTCGGTTAAGATCCGAAAATGAAAAACTGAAAAATGCTCTTAGGAGCAAGCGTTCAAAATGAAGGAAGGAGATTTTTTTATGGAGCATATCGTGACGGAGAGAGATTTTTTCAAATCTTCTCGGCTGAATAAACGGAAGGTGTGATCGTATGAGTGAAATGCTTATTGAAGAAATTGAACAAATCAATCGGAATTATCTTACCCCTGCCGAGGTTTCAAAGGCATTGGGAATTTCAATCGCAACATTTTACAGAAACTACAGGAAGATGAAACTCCCAATCATCAGAGTGGGCAAGAAGATACATATTCCTAAAGAAGCGTTTCTCGAAATTTTGAAGCACGGAGAAACTCAGGATAATTGATTTTATAAATCGCTTTCCCGGTAGATTATCGGAGATTGATGCTGCTTTTTTCGAGCTGCCGGGGGGCGAAATCGTCGGTGCGGAGGGGTAGGGGGGAGATACCCGCAAGCGTTGAAAAGGTATATACCTTTTCGCTTTTCGTGCCATATAACACGCAAAATCAGGGGCAACCCTGAAACCCGAAAACATATG
>JAGBFZ010000387.1 GCA_018110855.1 Oscillospiraceae bacterium | reverse complement strand
GAGAGCTTACCCGCTACGATTCGGTTGAGCATATCGACATGGTGGAGATAGATGAAGAAGTGGTGAAGGTCTGCCGTGAGTATCTCCCCCAGACCGCCTGCAAGCTTGACGACCCAAGAGTTCACCTTTATTTCGAGGACGGACTCCGATACGTCCGCACCAAGGAAAACACCTACGATCTGATAATCGTTGACAGCACTGACCCCTTTGGTCCGGGAGAAGGACTTTTCACCAGCGAATTTTACGGCAACTGCTTTAATGCCCTCACCGAAAACGGCATACTCGTAAATCAGCACGAAAGCCCCTATTACGAGGAGGACGCCAAAGCAATGCAGAGAGCGCATAAGCGTATCAGGGAATTTTTCCCCATTTGCAGGGTATATCAGGCGCATATACCCACCTATCCCTCGGGGCACTGGCTTTTCGGCTTTGCTTCAAAAACGATAGACCCCTTGACCTTTGATGAAAACAGATGGAACTCTCTCGGCATAAAAACAAAATATTACAACACAGACCTGCATAAGGGCTGTTTTGCAATTCCAAACTATGTAAAGGAGCTGCTCTGTAATGCTTGCTCAAACTAACTCATTCATTGCCTGCGATACACCCTTTGAGGAAGCAAAGGCAGTCATATTCGGCGCCCCCTTTGACAGCACCACTTCATTTCGTCCCGGAACACGCTTCGGTCCTGCCGCAATGCGCTCCGAGAGCTTCGGAATAGAGACCTATTCTCCCTATCAGGACAAGGATCTGCTCGATTACAAAGTTTTCGATTCGGGAGATCTGGAGCTTTGCTTCGGCTCCCCCGAAAAAGCACTTGAGGATATCGAGGAGCATACAAGAGAAATTCTTGAAGCGGGAAAGCTGCCCGTAATGCTTGGCGGCGAGCATCTTGTCACACTGGGCACATTCAGAGCAGTACAGAAAAAATACAACGACCTATATCTTCTCCATTTTGACGCTCACTGCGACCTGAGAGAGGACTATCTCGGTCAGAAGCTATCCCATGCCTGCGTTATCCGCCGCTGTCACGATATTGTGGGAGACGGCAGGATATTCCAGTTCGGCATAAGAAGCGGCGACAGGGACGAGTTCCGCTTTGCCGCAGAGGGTCACACCGAAATGTACAAAACAGGGATAAAAGGCGTTTCCTTTGAAGCTCTCCCCTTGGTAATTGAGAAGCTCAGGGGAAAAAATGTATATCTCACCATTGACCTTGATGTTCTCGACCCCGCATATTTCTGCGGAACAGGAACCCCCGAAGCAGGCGGTGCTACCTATAATCAGCTCCTCGAAGCTATTATTATGATAGGAAAGAGCCTGAAAATAGTGGGTGCGGACTTAAACGAGCTTTCTCCCCATTACGACCAGAGCGGCGCATCCACCGCAATTGCCTGCAAGCTCCTGAGAGAGCTGCTTTTAGCGGTGCTTTAAGCTATGGATAAGAATAAAAAAAGCATATTTTCGGACAAGGAAAATATACTTTACCAATACTCTGTATTCTTCAAATGGCTTATAATAGCTGTTCTGTCGGGTGTAGCTATCGGAGTTGTGGGAGCGGTATTTCACGAAATACTCGGACTTGTCACCTCATTCAGACAGGCAAACAGCTTTCTAATTCTGCTCCTGCCCATAGGCGGCGTTGTTATCACTTGGCTGTATAAAGTATGCGGAATGGATAAGGATGGCGGCACTAACAGCATAATAAAGGGCGCAAGAGGCGAGGAAAACGTCTCCCCCAAAACCGCTCCCCTTATAATGCTCGCAACCCTTATCACACATCTTTTCGGCGGCTCCGCAGGACGTGAGGGAGCGGCTCTCCAGCTTGGAGGAAGCCTTATCTCACCCCTCAGGAAGCCATTGAAGCTATCCGACGAGGATTATTCCGTGCTGATAATGTGCGGCATGGCGGCAGGCTTTTCCGCCCTTTTCGGAACTCCCATTGCCTCTGCGGTATTCGCCATTGAAGTAACTGTGGTGGGAATAGTCCATT